>CAZMHK010000096.1:0-12239 GCA_964566045.1 uncultured Flavobacterium sp. | reverse complement strand
GTTAGATGTTACCATTCCCGATAGGCTTTTTTTGTTTTGGCTGTAGCCGATAAAAAATAGCAACAGCATGCTTATTACAATTGTATTTTTCATTTTATAAAAATATAAATTTAGACAAAGCTAAAAAATAATTTATTAAAAAAGCGATTTGTTTAAAAACAAACCGCTTAGTTCCCCCAAATTAACCAAAACTATAGGGATTTATAAACTTATTTAATGGTCGCCATTGTTTTCGAATCCCATTAAAGTGAGACGAAATGGTGTGTTAGATACTTTTATTTTTTTAATGTCATTATTATTTTTAATGTTGGCCATCCATAACTCGCCTGTTGCAGGTGCAGTGATATAAACAAATCGCTGCGTGAATTCCATTTGTGGTTTTTGCGTTGCTGTTTTTAAAGTTGGCGTAATGATATTTCTTTCAGTTGCAGCTACAGTGAGTGTATTTAGGTCGTATGAAATAAAATTTCCTGAGTGCAATAATATGCCAAGTTTACTATTGTCGTAGCTTACTTTACATTGCATGATATCGGTATTTTCAATTATTGGTTTAACTGTTTTAGCAATAACATCGATCAAGTACGCTCCTTTTGCAGCGGTATATCCAACAAATTTACCTTTGGTGTTGGTTTCAAGTATTGTTCCAAACCATGCAGTTCCAAAACTTTCAGGATGTGGAATTAAACTTTGTTCTCCGTTGTTTTTTACCACCAAAATCCCGCTTGACGAACCAAAAACAGCTTGATCACCATCTGCTGCATTGCCATGGATTCCTTTGGTTGCAATAGTAGAGGCAAATAATTCTTTACCAGTTTTGTCAATTATTTTTACTCGCTCAGGAAGTGTTCCAGGAATAGAATTGTCTTTTTCAGTAATAGCATATGTGCCATTCGCAAAAACAGCCATAGCACCATGATGCGCTCTTAATCCGGTGGTAATGGTTTTCATTGTAGCACCATTTTTGTGGATTTCCGACTCTAGACCTACTGTTAATGTACCATCACCATCATTGAAGGTTAGGATTTCACCAAAATTACTTTTAAAGTGTGTTGGCTTAGATGAAATACCTCTTAAAGCACCAAATTTTGGCGTTCCTTTTATGTCAACATGATCACCATGAAACTCTAGTCCAGTATCGAAAGTTTCTGTCAAATTGTTTTCGCGATGAATGATGCCTGCAAAACGGCCAGAAGCACTCGTGTATAAAGCTGATTTAGGGTGTTTTGCTTCAAATGAAATGCTGTTGCCTTGCAGTGGATTTACCAAGGTTAGTGCTGTGGTAGTTTCATCTGAAATTAAAACGCGTAGGTGTTTGAATTCAGCTGTGCTTTCGTCAAATACTGTATC
The DNA here is from genome assembly GCA_964566045.1 of uncultured Flavobacterium sp. Classification (GTDB taxonomy): domain Bacteria; phylum Bacteroidota; class Bacteroidia; order Flavobacteriales; family Flavobacteriaceae; genus Flavobacterium. The sequence continues at coordinate 10,892 of CAZMHK010000096.1, read as the reverse complement.
GTTGTTGTCGTCATTCGAGCAGGATTGTGTGACTAGAGTAATGGTTGCAAACGTTGCTAAAAAAGCTAAAGATTTTTTCATTATTGTTTTTTATTTAGTTTTAAAAATTACTATTCAACTGTGATTGGAAAATCAACTTCAATATCTGTTGCGCCACCAGCATTGGTAATGTCGCCAAGAGCTACATTTGAGGCATTTTTATTCGGTCCGTGTCGTAAGCTGGCTCTCAAAGTGCCACTTGCTGCAGTGGTAGTTGTAAATGTAAACTCGAGCCCTAGTGGCTTGCCATTTTTATCAAAATTGCTTGGATTTTTAGAATAGGTAAAGGGTTGCAATGTACCTGTTGTTTGAAAAAACATTTGGTGCTCTGTAGCTTCAGCTATTATCTCAGGCGTAATATCTATTGCCGGTATAGCTAGATCGTCTCTAAATGTTATGCTGCCATTGTAGGTTTTAGATCGCTCAAAAGGACTGCTAATACTAATTTGTGGCGCATTAGCTCCTTCGCCATCAAGGTCTTTGTACTCAAGCACAATGGTTTTTCCAGCAGTGGTTGGTACAAATTGTAACCGAACAGTTGTGATGAACTCTCCTTCATTTGCTGGTGCAACCACATCGTCAGTATTGGAGCAGGAGTTAAGTGATAATGCCGAAAAAACGAGGGCAAAAAATTTGAAAAAGTGCTGCTTTCGATCATTCATGAAGTAGGGTGTTTTATTTCGTTAATGCAATTGTGTTGCAAATATATTTATTATTTTTAATAATGCAACAATGTTGCAATAAATATTTTGTAAACAGTTTTTGTAAGTGAAATGATCATGAAAACCTCTCCTTTTTCAAGAAATAATATCGCTAAGTCATAGTTGCATAAGTTGCTGTAGGCGTTGCTGTTCTTGCTAATGGAAAGGAATCTGTAGCTAAAAAAGCACCTTGCTTTAGTGAGTGTATTTCTTCATCAGTACAAATACAGTTTTGCAAGAGCGCATGTAGCGCCTCTTTGTCCATTTCAATTCCAATAAAAACGAGTTCATTGAGTCGATCGCCAAACGTTGCTGTCCATCGTTCTTCGATCACATCTTGAAATTCTACAAAATTTCCGAAGGTCATTCTTTCGCCAAGAGGCATACTTGCCCACCATACTCCAGCTTCTTCGGCCTTTCTGGATCCACCTGCCTGACTCCAATTGATGGCTTGGTCTGCTCGTGATGCAATCCAAAAAAGACCCTTACTTCTGATAACAGATTGGGGAAATTGTTCCAAAAGAAATTCCCATAATCGGTCTGGGTGAAAAGGCTTCTCTTCTCTAAAAACGAAAGAATTGATGCCGTATGCTTCTGTTTCTGGAGTATGAAATCCTTCTAGTTCACGAATCCAGCCTGCAGATGTCTCAGCTTCTTCATAATTAAATAATTGGGTGTTTAAAATGGTATTTAAAGGAACTCGTCCGAACTGTGACTCTATCAATGTAGCGCCTGCATTTAGTTTACGCAAGGTTGCTTTTAGAGTTTTTAACTCTTTGTCGTTTACCAAATCTGTTTTGTTAAGAATGATAACATTTGCAAATTCTATCTGGTCTACTAGTAGATTCACGATGGTTCTGTTATCATTTTCAATATCAGATAAATTCTGTGCTTTTAGGGTTTGGTCAGAACCAAAATCTTTAAAGAAATTGAAGGCATCCACCACGGTAACCATCGTATCTATGTAGCTGAAATGAGATAAATCAATATTTTCTTCCTCGTTGATAAATGAAAAAGTTTGAGCTACTGGAATGGGTTCGCTAATACCTGAACTTTCTATCAATAGGTAATCAAAGCGATCTTCCCAAGCTAGTTTTTCCACTTCGATCATGAGGTCCTCCCGTAAGGTGCAACAAATACAGCCATTACTCATCTCGACCAATCGTTCCTCTGTACGGGATAAGGTGTTCTCGGCTTTTACCAAATTAGCGTCAATATTAACCTCGCTCATATCGTTTACGATTACAGCAACTTTTAAGCCCTCTTTATTATGAAGAATGTGATTCAACAAGGTTGTTTTTCCGGCTCCGAGAAAACCAGATAATACAGTTACGGGTAATTTTTTCATTTGTGTTTTTTGTTTATAAAATTGAGTAAGTGTGCCGCTATGATTCCTGAAGCGCCAATGTAAATTAGTGGGGTATCGATTTTAAAAATGATTTCCAGTAAAATACTTAGGAATAGAAGGGTGAGGGAGCAGGTTAAAAGGACTGCAACAATCGTCTTCCCATCGCGCAGTGCGGGTATGGCTGCGCAAAGGCCAATGCAGGCAAATACTAAATCAAAATAGGGATTGTGATTGACCATTACTGGAAATATGCTTAGGATAGGCAATGCTAAACAATGGACTAAACACAAAGTAGCGCTTGTTACACCCAAAAAATCTGGAGCTAAGACTGTTAATTTTTCATTTTCTTGTATCTTTGATTAATGCAATAAAGTTGCAAATGTATGGTTTTTATCTAAACGCAACAATGTTGCATTAATTTATTTTAAAATATGAAAGCTACTCGAAATACCACAGCAAAAACAACCATTTTAGAGATCATAAAAAATGCCGCAGTGGCTTTATCACATACCGAAATTCAGGCGTTAAGCCAAAACGTATGCGATCGGGTTACTATTTACCGTGTTTTGGATCGTTTGGTATCTGAGGATGTGATTCATAAAATTGTAAATCATGACGGTACCATAAAATATGCAAGTTGCCATCATGAGCATGAGCACGATCATAATGTGAAACACTCACATACGCACAATCACATACATTTCAGTTGTACCAAATGCCTTGCAGTGACTTGCCTTGATGAGGTAAAGCCCGTATTTAGTATTCCAGATAATTATTTGGTACACGATTTTAATTTCACATTATCAGGTCTTTGCCCAACTTGTTCTTTATAGTTTAGACTTGTCTAAAAATATTTTTTATATTAACTTTTTTATGTAAGTTTGTCAATACGTAGGTTTTACGCTTTTATGCAGTTGAGCAAAAAAGTTGTTGCAATGCCTTAATTATTTATTATGACTTTATCCGAAGAGAATTATTTAAAAACTATTTACCATCTTTCTGCAAATGCAAATGCTGCAGTGAGTACGAATGCTATCGCTGAAAAGATGGATACTAAAGCCTCATCTGTCACAGATATGCTGAAGAAGTTAGCCGAAAAGAACTGCATCAATTACATCAAATACCAAGGAGTTTCATTAACTGATACAGGAAAGTTAGCAGCTAAGATGATTGTTCGAAAGCACCGCTTGTGGGAAACCTTTTTAGTCGAAAAACTCGATTTTGCATGGGATGAGGTACATGAATTAGCGGAGCAATTAGAGCATATCAAATCCGAAAAACTCATTAATAAGTTGGATGATTTTTTAGGAAATCCTACCGAAGATCCCCATGGTGACCCAATTCCAGATGCGCAGGGTCGTATTCTTAAAATAGAAAAACAACTGCTTTCCGAATGTGAAAAAGGTAGAATCGGAATCTGTGTGGGTGTAAAAGATACTTCGTCTGATTTTTTAAAATACCTCGACAAACAAGAAATTGCTTTGGGTTCTCAAATGGAAATTATAGAAAAAGAAAGTTTCGATGCCTCTTTACGCATTCGTGTGGGCACGAATGAAATTACTGTATCTCAAAAAATTGCTAGTAACATTTATATTCAATAATTATGTTTCAATCGTTAGTTGATTATTTTACCAGTATTGATCCTATTTTGGCTGCGCTCTATGCAAGTTTATTTACGTGGTTTTTAACTGCCTTAGGTGCTTCGTTTGTTTTTTTATTCAAAACTATGAACCGAACGGTGCTTGATGGTATGCTTGGTTTTACAGGTGGTGTAATGGTGGCAGCCAGTTTTTGGAGTTTATTGGCGCCAGCAATCGAAATGACAGGCGGAGAAGGTTTTGCAAAGGTAATTCCTGCAGCTTTTGGTTTTTCGCTTGGTGCACTTTTCATTTTTGGAATAGACAAAGTATTGCCTCATTTACACATTAATTTTAAAGTTTCCGAAGGGGTAAAGTCGCCGTGGCAACGCACCACATTGTTGGTTTCAGCAATTACGTTGCACAATATCCCTGAAGGTTTGGCAGTTGGAGTTTTGTTTGGTGGTGTTGCTGCTGGAATTCCTGAAGCTTCGATAGGAGCTGCATTAACACTTGCTATTGGTATTGGAATTCAAAATTTCCCCGAAGGAATTGCTGTTGCTATGCCGTTACGACGAATGGGAATGAGCCGCTGGAAAAGCTTTTTTTACGGACAATCATCTGCTTTAGTAGAGCCCGTTGCAGCTGTTTTAGGTGCTTTTGCGGTTACTTTTTTCACCCCTATTTTACCTTATGCTTTGGCTTTTGCTGCAGGCGCAATGATTTTTGTGGTGGTTGAAGAGGTAATTCCAGAAACCCAACAAGATAAAAACACTGATATTGCCACTTTAGGCTTCATTGGAGGTTTTATAGTTATGATGGTGCTGGATGTGGCGCTAGGTTAGAAAATAATTATTTTAAAAATAATCTAGTAAAATTTATTATAGCAGATGAAAAAGTCAATTCTATTCCTTTTTATAATGATTAGCAGTTTAGTTTTGGCTCAAAGCCAAAAGCCTGCTAAAGTAAAAGTAATTACTGTCAAGCAAAAAGTATGTCGCAGTAAAAAAGGCTTTCAATTTGTTTTAAAAACGATCGAAAGTGACTCGCGTTGCCCGAAAGGAACTACTTGTATATGGGCAGGAGAGGTAAATGCTGTTCTGCAAGTCTTCGATGGACAGAAACAAGTTGAAGAAGTAATTATGATTTTTTCGGAAAAAAATAAGGAAGCTAATAAAAAATGGTTCGCTAAATATTTGCCTGTTGAAAAGCAAAAAATTGAAAGCCTGCGAGTAACGCCATATCCCGTTGAAGGTTTATCAATCAAGTCAGAGGATTACAACATACAAATAAGCTACATCAAATAGTTTAATTGCAGCCACAGTCAGAACTTCCACAATTTTTATCCTTTGCTTTCTTTTTGAAAAAGAATTTTTTGATTAAAAAAGCGACTGCAATAATTAAAGTAGCAAATGCTAATATTTCTTGAATATCCATATTGTAAAGATAAGAAAAAGCAACCTGTTGAGGTTGCTTTCTTGTTTGTAATCACTTTCTAATTAAAGAGTGTGTATTATTGTTGTTTGTTATTAAAAACGAGCTCCTAAGGATACAAAGAATGTTCTTCCTTCACCTGGTAAAATACCTGGTCCAGGATATCCACCTGCTCTACGGGTAGCGTAATCTTTGTTCAATAAATTATTTATTCCAGAACGAACATTGTAGCGTTTTAAAAATTTGTATTCAGCTGATAAATCCAATACTTCATAACCGTTTAGTAATCCTGTTACACCATTTGCTGAAGGTGCAACTGTGTTGTTAGCATCTGTAAATACTTTACCTGAAGTTTTGTATTGTAAAGTAGAAGAAAAGTGGTCAGTACTATAGCTCAAACCCACATTGTGAATGTAACGTGGCGCGTTTTCAACACGATTACCTCTTAAGTTAGTCTTTCTAATCTCAGATCCTACTGGAGTAAATATTTCGAAATCAGTATAACGGGAATCAATAAAACTAGTCGTCACAAATAGATCTACGTTTCCGAATTCTTTTTCAACACCAAAATATTTAGTGATATTTACGTTTACAAAGCCTTCAATTCCTTTGTTTACGGTTTCTCCTAAGTTCGTTCTAAATAAGAACGTACCTTGTGATGGGTCATCATTATTTCTAAATTGTCTTACGCCACCAATACGGTTGTTGTAGCTCAAGTAAAACACACTAAAATCGAAGTTCAAAAATCCTTTCACAACACCACGGTATCCCAAATCAGCATTGTATCCTGAGGCATCTTTTAAGTTTGGGTCTATCACATCAGTTACAGCTGGCGGAGTAATATCTGAGAATAAAACAGGTCTAAAAGCTTGTGTGATGTTTCCGTAAAAGTTTGTTGCTCCTAGTTTATACTCCATTCCTAATCCAAACAAAGGTTTGTTTCTTACCATTTGTTTGCTTTCAAACGGAACATCATTTCCAGAATTGATTCCAAAACGACCTTCTCCATCAGCGGTGATATGCTCAAAACGAACTCCGGGAACAACGCTCCATTTATCAGTCACCTTAAAATGGTTTTCTGCAAAAAAAGCAATGTTTTGTGTTTTAAATTGCAAGTCTCTTGGATATTTTGCTGACGTACTTAAGTCGAAATCAGACCCTGCAGTACCTGCTCCTTCTTGTTGTCTTTGTGTTTGTGCTTGGTAAGCACGAACTCCAAATGCCAAAGTGTTTTTATTTTTGCCTAAGGTGTACGTATAAGTGTTTCTGTTTTCGATTCCGAAATTTTTGTAAAAATCGCGGTCAACTCTTCTATTGCCGTTAGTGTCAAGAATGTTTGGTGTTGCTGTATTTCCAACACTATTTCTTTCTCCAATTAAACCAAAAAGTTTAGTATTCGATTTAATAGAAGGAGACAATTGCGTGTCTAGCGTTAACGCAAACAAATTCCAAGGCGTTCCAAACCAGTTTCGCTCTCTAAAAGATTGTCTTGAATTTTCAGCAAATTGCGCATCTGTCAAACCGCCTGCTTGTTGCATTTGGTAATCCATATTAGTATATTCTGCTGCTAGTTTAGTTTTTTCTGTAAATGCATATTCTAAAAATACGTGTGAGTTACGTACTTTATATTGGCTATTTTCTCTCCATCCATCTGCACTACGAGAGTGGTTGTAGGCGTAATATGAAAACTTATTGATTTTACCACCAATGGCGTTGTAACTGCTCATTAAGTTATAGCTTCCGGCTGTGTTTTGAGTCTCAAAGCTGAATCTTTTGTTTTGCTCGCGTTTTAAAACGTAGTTTACCATTCCGCCAAACTGAGGGCCAAATTGTAATGAAGCGCCTCCACGAACTAGTTCAATGTTTTCTACTGCTTCTAAAGGTGGGTTGTAATACGCTTCTGGGTAACCAAAAACATCTGATGAGATATCGTAACCATTTTGTCTAGTGTTTAATTCCCAGCTGCGGTTAGGGCTTAATCCACGAACTCCAATGTTAATTTGAATTCCAGATCCTTCATTTTCCCAAACAGTTACACCTGGAACACGTGAGAATACTTCGCGCGCATTGTTGGTAGTCAAATTAGAGGTAAATGCAGATAATTTTAAAACTTCGTTCTTTTTTCCAGAAAAAAGTACGGTTCCTTTTACTTCTGGTTGTCTTTCTGGGCTTTGTTTAAAAGGGGTAACCGTAACCTCTTGCAAATCAATTATCAAAGAGTTAGCTCTTATAATACTATCCTTCTGTGCTTGTGTAAGTTCTTTTTCTTGAGCAAAAGCAAATACTGAGGTAAGTATTGCAGCTGTTACTAAACCGTTTCTCATTTTTATTTAGATTAATTCTATGCTGCAAAGATAAAACGAGAAACTTATTTAGACAAATTAAAAATAATTAATTTTTTAATTTAACGATTGTTCAGTTAGTAAAGGGATATTTTTGAATTATTTCAAGATTTGAAAAGCAATTAAGGCAACGGCATAAGCAAATGCCGACATGAATAAAAGCTGACCTGCAGGCCATTTCCAAGAGTTGGTTTCTTTTTTTGTTACTGCCAAAGTACTAGCACATTGCATGGCAAAAGCGTAAAACAAAAGTAGAGAGATACCGGAGGCAAAATTAAACACTTTTTCGCCTGTAGCGGGATTGATTTCATCTGCCATTTTGTTTTTGATAGTGACTTCGTTTTCGCTACCGCCAACGCTGTAAATGGTTGCTAGCGTACCTACAAACACTTCGCGTGCAGCAAATGAACTGATAATAGCAATACCAATTTTCCAGTCGTAACCCAATGGAGAAATAACAGGTTCAATGGTTTTACCCATAATACCAATATAGGAGTTTTCTAGCTTTTGTGAGGCGACTGCATTTTCAAAATCAGTAGGCGATAATGGTTTGTTGATGGTGTTTTGAGTAACAATTTCTTCCGCTTTGTTGAATTTTTCTCCAGGTCCGTATGATGCCAAAAACCAAAGCACGATTGAAATTGCAAGTATAATTTTACCCGCGCCAAATATAAAAGCTTTTGTTTTTTCGATTACGTTGATACCTACATTTTTAAATAAAGGCAATTTGTAATTGGGCATTTCAACCACAAAATACGTTTTACTTTGAATTTTCAGGATTTTATTCAAGATATAAGCCGAGAAAATGGCCATTCCAAATCCTAATAAATACAACAACATCAAGGTCATTCCTTGCATGTTTAAAAATCCGAACAAGCGTTCATCTGGAATTACCAAGGCAATAATAATGGCATAAACAGGTAGTCTAGCCGAACAAGTGGTAAACGGTGTTACCAAAATAGTAATCAATCGCTCTTTCCAATTTTCGATATTACGCGTAGCCATAATTGCGGGGATAGCGCAGGCAGTACCTGAAATAAGCGGCACCACACTTTTACCTGAAAGTCCAAATTTGCGCATTATTTTATCCATCAAAAACACCACACGACTCATGTAACCGCTTTCTTCAAGGATAGAAATAAACATAAACAAGAAGGCAATTTGAGGTATAAAAATTAAAATTCCCCCAATACCAGGAATAATTCCTTGCGAAATCAAATCGGTTAATACTCCAGCAGGTAACTGCTCTACGGCAAGCGAACTCAATGAGGCAAAAGAGGCGTCAATAAAATCCATTGGGATTTTTGACCATTCAAATATCGATTGAAAGATGACAAACAAAATCAAAAAGAAAATTGCATAACCCCAAACTTTGTGTGTAAGTACACGATCAAGCTGACTGCGGTAATCTTTCGCAACGCTGCTATCTACTTTTAAACCAACCTTCAAAACATCGTTAATAAATTGATAGCGTTTGATAGTTTCCTTTTGCTGTAAGCGTTTTAAATCAGAGTGTGATTTGGTAAATGAACTGCGAATTTCATTTCTATCCAAGTTCAAAAAGTTCACATCTTGCGTAATTACCAACCATAATTTGTACAAAAGCTGATTGGGAAATGCTTTGCGCAAACTATTGAAATAATCCGGATCAATAACCGAAGCATTCAAACATGGTTCGCTCGAAATGGTTTTGAAACTTACAATTAGCTGCTTTAATTCTTCAATTCCGTATCCTTTACGTGAACTGACTAAGGCAATTTTGGTGTTTAAATGTTCCTCTAAGTACGGAATATCAAGTGAAATTCCTTTAAACTTCATTCTGTCAGCCATGTTGATGACAAGAATCGTCGGAATTTCAAGATCTTTTATCTGGGTAAAAAGTAATAAGTTACGTTTTAAGTTCTCTACATCGGTAACTACGAGGGCTACGTCAGGATATAATTTATCGTTTTTATTGAGTAGTAATTCTATAACTACATTTTCATCAATAGAACTGGCGTTCAAGCTGTATGTTCCTGGTAAATCCAGAATATTGGCTTTGATGTTGTTGGATAATTTGCAGAAACCAATCTTTTTTTCAACGGTAATTCCGGGATAATTACCCACTTGTTGATTCAATCCTGTAAGCTGATTAAAAACCGAAGTTTTACCCACATTTGGGTTGCCAATTAAGGCTACATTGATGTTTTGTTTGCTTACCATAGGTTGGTTTTTAAAAGGTCAACTGCAATCTCTTTGGCGGTTTCGACTCTAATAGCCACATGCGAACCATTGATGTTTAAAAATAATGGATCACCAAAAGGAGCAACTTGTAACAGCTCGACCATATTGCCAGGCAAGCAACCCATTTCCAGTAATTTTAATGGAACGGTATCAATATCAAAGTCTTTGATTATGGCTTTTTCGCCTTTTTTGAGAGAATGTATCGTTGTTTGCAAACCTTATTTAGATTGAATTAAGATTGCAAAAATACACATTTTAAAGGAAAGACAAATGTTAATTATTTCAATAATTAGTTGTCAGATTCAGAGGTATGTTGACGTTTTATCTGAGGCTTGGAAAATCGCTGAAAAATCGACTTAGTCCGCGGACTCTTGTTCACACAAAAAGGTAACGTCTTCAATCAATTTCTTGATGTCTTCTTTGTTGGTACCGTCATAAAAACCGCGAACTCGTCTTTTAGTATCTACCAAAACAAAGTTTTCGGTATGCACCATATCATACAATTCGCTTGGTTTACCAAGTTTTACAGCTAAGTACGATTTTCTAGCCATGGCATAAATTTCTTTTTTGTCGCCGGTAACTAAATTCCATTTGGCATCGATTACATTGTGTTTTTTGGCGTAAGCCTTAAGTACAGGAACGCTATCCGTTTCAGGAAATACCGTATGTGAGAGTAATTTAACTTTAGGATTGTTGGCAAAAGCTTTTTGAACTTCTTCTAGATTCACTGACATTTTCGGACAAATTGAACCACAAGTAGTAAAAAAGAAATCGGCTACATAAATTTTTCCTTCATAATCTTTTTGAGTGATCGTGTCGCCGTTTTGGTTCACAAACGAAAAGTCAGCAATGGTGTGGTACTTACTTTTGTATTGTACCGTACTGTCTACCAATTCCGGATTCACATCGGCTGGATTAAAAATTGGTAACGATTTTTTTGGCTTCAACGCGTTGTAAAATAACGTAAGTATAACGGCCGAAAGCACGAAGAACACTCCTAAAAAAACACGGTATTTTTTAAATAGCTGTAACATAATCCAATTTTGTCGCAAAAGTACAAAATCGGAGCTTGTTTTTCGGTCTTATTAACACAATCTTAGTGCTAGTTGAATACGCTTAAAAAACAAAATTGTTACCCAATTCGATTAAACCATTTTGATTTTTTACTGTCCAATCACAATGTTTTGTGATTATTTAGAGAACTCTAAACAATCACAAAATTTATTAA
>CAZMHK010000095.1:0-12553 GCA_964566045.1 uncultured Flavobacterium sp. | reverse complement strand
CGATTCTGAAATTTCGAATGATATCACCGACATAATTTTCTTTAATAAAATTGGTCATTTTGGTATACAACTGTACTCGTGTTTTACCTCCATAAATCCCGTGATTGTTATCTGGATAAATTTGAGAGTCAAATTGTTTGTTCGCTTGAATTAAAGCTTCCATCATTTGCATCGTATTTTGCACATGTACATTATCATCTCCTGACCCGTGAATCAATAAATACTTTCCTTTTAATTTATTAACGTGGTTTATCGGAGAGTTATCATCATAGCCACTTGCATTTTCTTGTGGGGTTTGCATGTAACGCTCTGTGTATACGCTATCGTAAAAACGCCAGTTGGTTACAGGAGCAACGGCAATGGCCATTTTAAACACATCATTCCCTTTCAAAATACAATTAGAGGCCATAAATCCACCAAACGACCAGCCAAATATACCAATTCTGTTTTTATCTACAAATGTATAGTCGCCTATTACTTTGGCAGCATCAATTTGATCTTCCACTTCGTACTTCCCTAATTGCAATTGAGTCACTTTTTTGAAATCAGCACCTTTATAACCCGTTCCACGCCCGTCAACACAAGCTACAATATAACCTTGCTGCGATAACATCATGAACCAATAATCATCTGTGCCATTCCAATCATTGTTTACTTGTTGTGAACCTGGACCAGAATACTGGTACATAAATACTGGATATTTTTTTGCAGGATCAAAATCTTTTGGTTTGATCATCCAAGCATTCAGCTCATTACCTTTAGCTGTTTTTAGAACAAAAAATTCTTTTGTTGGTAAGTTATATGCTTCTAAACGTTTTGAAAGTCCTTCGTTGCTTTGAATCACTTGAATTTCTTTACCCACTTTTGACTCGTTTAAAGTGTATTTAGTTGGTACCGTTGCGCTTGAAAAAGTACTGATGAAATACTGAAAGTTTGGGCTAAAAGTAGCTTTCGTAGTACCTGTTGCTTGTGATAAACGTACTTTATTTTTCCCATCTAAACCTATGCGGTACACATCTCTGTTAATAGAACCGTTCTCTACCGATTGGTAAAAAATAGTTTTTGTTTTTTCATCAAGGCCATAGTAGCTGGTTACTTCCCATTTGCCTTTAGTAACTTGATTTTTTAATTTTCCGTTTTTATCGTACCAGTAAATATGATTGAAACCGTCTTTCTCTGAGGTCCAAATAAAACTGTTGTCTTTTAAGAAGGTCAAATTATCAGTTACATCAACATACGCTTTATCTTTTTCGTTTAAAGCTACTTTTATGGCACCTGTGTTTCCGTCAATAAAAAGTAAATCTAAATTATCTTGATGACGGTTTAAAACTTGCGCTGATAAAACATTTGCATCTGTTGACCATTTTAAACGGGCAATATAAAAATCGTTGTAATTTTTTAAGTCGATATCTTTTTTAGCTTTTGTGGCAACATCATACACGTGCAAAGATACAGTTGCATTTTTCTCTCCAGCTTTTGGGTATTTGAAAGTTTGCATGAATGGATACAACTCTTTGCCGAACATCGACATTGAAAATTCAGGAACAGCGCTTTCATCAAAACGAATAAAAGCTACTTTTTTACTATCGGCGCTCCAATCAAAAGCTCTTACAAAAGCAAATTCTTCTTCGTAAACCCAATCAGTAATACCATTGATAACACTGTTTTTTACACCATCAGTAGTTATTGCTGTGCTTGTAGCTGTTGCTACATCGTAAACAAACAAATTATTATCACGAGCGTACGCTATTTTTTTTCCATCAGGTGAAAAAGTAGGCTCTTGTACCTGAAAATCAAAAAGGGTAGTTAGCTTTTTATTAGTTGTATCGTATAAAAAATAATCTGCTGTGAATGAATGACGAAAAATAGGATTGCTGTTACAAGCCAAAAGAATCAATTTTTCACTTGCGTCAAAAGTATAGCTGTCAATACCATTTGCTAATTCTTTGTAACCTTTGGTATCAATTAGTGTAGATACTTTTTTAAGCGTTGCAAAATCATATAAATCAATTTGCATGCTTCGGCTAGCCCTATCTGCATTCAAAACGGTATATTGATTGGTGTTTTTTAGGGACTGCAATTCGTCCATTCCTTGCGTTCGAAAAGTTCCGTTGTAAATTTCATCGATGGTAATTTTTTGCTGTGCAAAAACCGAGAAACAAGTTAACAGGAAGAGCGTTAATAACTTTTTTGACATCTTATTTAAATTTAATTGTAAAAAGACTTCAATTTTAGTGATTTTTTTGGAAACAAAGCCATTTTTTTATGTTAAATGCAAAATGTATGCGCTATAATTTCTATTTCCCACCTAGAAAATAAACAGTTGGTATACTAAAACTGTCTCTGCAATAAATTTAGTTTTAAAAAAAAATCCTGACTATAAAGTCAAGATTTTTAGTAATAGCTAAGTGTATAAAATTTATTTCTTTTTTCTAAAATCAAGATGATTGACCCATGTCAATTGCAAATAATAAAATTTACTTAAATCATTTTCTTTATTATTTACCCAAAAAATATGCAATGGTCCAGCTTCAATAGCATTGTTTTTATCAATCTTATAGCCAACTCCAGCATAGGCCCAATTTTCACCGTAAATAGCAACAGCATTTTTATCTAGATTGAAAAAAAACTCATTGTACATAGATAAATACAGTTTGTCACTATTTTTTTGTAAAGGCGTTTGTAAGCCAATCAAATACCTCAATCTAGAAGTAAATGGCGCTGTGCCAGACATTCTATCTTGAACAAATCTACCATCGTATCGAAGGCGATGCTTTATACTTGTTTTGTTTAGATTGTATTTATAGGCAGATTGAAGATAAAATCGATTTTCATTTCGATAATTGTCTTGGGTAGGATATTGCCGTTCGTAAACATAACTGCCAGTAAATGATAAATTGGGGCTTACATTATAAGTCAAAGCTTGTTCTGAATAAAAGGAAAAAAAATTAGAAGGTTCTTTAACTCCATTTACTTTAGAGTTAATCATGTTAAAAGCTGCAAAATAATAAAGGCTGTAATCTAATTTATCAGAGATGGTACCGGAGTGATCAATGGTTGGAAAAAAACCGATACGATTTTCGTTTTGACCAAAACTTAGGCATGTAGTAACCAAAAATAATAGCAGCAAAATTTTTTTAAATTTCATAAAAGGGGTGTTGGTTATATTTTCTGATCCTGTTTATGACAAATAGGATTTTAAATCGGTTTGTTTACTTGGTCTCCAAATTTTTTGATCTAAATAAAAATGATGACCTATAATTCCGAAGAATAAAACATAAGCCCAATTATTAGCATTTGCTGTAAAGCTTCCGTTTATATCAGGCGAACCACCAACATTCCAAACTATAAAACCAAAAACTCCACCCAAAAGCAAGGCTACAATTATATAGTTTAACGTTTTTCCATTTACGAATTTTGCAATTCCATATTTTTGAGTTTCTTCTTTGGTGTAACGCGCTTGTCCATAATGCCAAACAATTGCGTGGTATTGAATATTATGAAAAAGAGAATTCATAACTGCAATTAAAATCAAAACACTTACACCATCCTTTGTGATAAAATGATCTGAATGAGCGATATAATAAAACATTGTGCTATAAAAAATTAAACAAGTAGCTATGTAAGAAACAATTGGTAAAATTTTACTGTCATACTTTTTATACATCACAAAAGCCTGATAAATAAAATACAAGGCTCCTAAACCAGTTAAAATATAGAACAAATTAGTAGTTAAAAATAATAAAACTGGAGTCGATTGAAATGAAGAACTTATTGAAAATGTCCCCTGAAGCTTAAAATTAATTAGAAAATAAATTTGAGAAAAAATGATGACGGCATACAAAGCATTCTTTAGTTTTGTTTTATCTGCAAAGTCCAGTTTTATTTTTGCTGCATAAATAGATAAAAAACCATAATGCTGTTTTGCATTGTGATATAATGACCAAACAAATATAAAGAAGCCATAAAATACTGTAAATGATATTGTTTTAAATTGATTTTGCAACACAATTGCAAGTATTGGAAATAGGAAAAAAATTAAGCTTGTGTACAATACTAGGGAATTTTCTTTTCGGTACTTATCATCAATATACGTTCTACTATAGGTTGCCCAAAAATGACTTCCTTCAAAAAATATTACCCAACACCAAAAGAAAATTGGTACCATTGCAGGAAATTGAAAACTTAAAAACGCGATGAATAAAGTAAAAAAAGCGCCTCCCATTATAAAACTATAATCAAAGAAAGGCGTCCTAATCCAAGGATTTAAACTGACTGATTTTTGCATATTTATAAATTTATTGATTACTAAACGATTATATTTAAGCAATTTATAAAATTTTAAAACACCTATAACATTGAAAAATAAATTAACTTTCAAATAATATTAGCTTTTTAAATTTTTGTATAAATCACTTCAAACTATATTTATATACGAAATTTCAACTATTTTGGATTGCAAAAAATTAAAGAATTTACACTAGTTCTTAAAATTATCTAAGTATTACAAAACCTACTAATTATACCGGCCCTCATAACTCTACCATTTGTAACCATTTCTATATCTTTGCAAAAAAAATAAGCTTTAATATTTCCAATATGAACAACGCTATTGCTGGATTTTCTAAATTATCCAAAGAAGAAAAAATTAACTGGATTGCAAAGGAATATTTTTCTAATCCTTCTGAAGCGGTTGACGTTCTAAAAAATTATTGGAACACTGATGAAAAAGTACAGCAACTGCACGACGAATTCATTGAAAACACTATTACCAATTTTTATATTCCACTTGGTGTAGCGCCAAATTTCCTTATCAATGATAGGTACTCCACTATTCCAATGGCTATTGAAGAAAGTTCAGTAGTAGCAGCAGCCTCAAAAGCAGCCAAATTTTGGGCAACTCGTGGCGGCTTTAAAACCACTATCATCGATACCGAAAAAATTGGTCAAGTTCACTTTTTGTACCAAGGCGAAGTATCTAAACTCAATTTGTTTTTCGCGCAAATCAAAGAACAATTTTATACTGCCACAGCTTCAATCACCGCCAACATGCAAAAACGTGGTGGCGGAATAACCGCTATTGAACTAAGAGACAAAACCGATTTGCTACCCAATTATTTTCAATTGCATGCCACTTTTGACACTAAAGACAGCATGGGTGCCAATTTTATCAATTCATGTCTGGAACAATTTGCTAAAACTCTAAAAGCAGAAGCTAAGAATTACAGCCTTTTTAATGAAACTGAGAGTGAAATTGAAGTTGTAATGAGTATTTTATCGAATTATGTACCCAATTGTTTAGTGCGTGCCGAAGTATCGTGCCCGATTGAAGATTTGATGGATAAAGAAATCCCGAATCCGCATGAATTTGCTACTAAGTTTGTGCAAGCTGTACAAATTGCGGAGGTTGAACCTTACCGCGCAGTAACACACAACAAAGGAATTATGAATGGTATTGATGCCGTGGTCCTTGCAACAGGAAACGATTTTCGCGCCGTAGAAGCAGGTGTGCATGCCTATGCTTCGCGCAAAGGTCAATACAGCAGTTTATCGCATGCAAAAATAGAGAATGGCATATTTACTTTTTGGCTTGATGTACCTTTGGCATTAGGCACTGTGGGCGGACTTACCTCTTTGCATCCTGTAGTAAAATTATCATTAGAAATGCTCGAAAAACCATCAGCTCCTGAACTGATGCAGATTGTGGCCGTGGCAGGTTTGGCACAAAATTTTGCTGCCTTGCGCTCTTTAACCACAACAGGAATTCAAGAAGGACACATGAAAATGCATTTGAATAACATCTTAAATCAGCTAGAAGCCACCAAAGAAGAGCGTATTGCTATTCAAAAACATTTTGAAAACAACACCGTATCACATAACGCAGTAGTGGCTTTCACCGAAAGTTTACGCCAATAAGCACACTATTCTGCAAATAAAAATAGCGGTAATACAAAGTACATGAAAAAGACATTTTATAGCAATGGCAAACTATTAATTACAGGCGAATATCTTGTTCTTGATGGCGCTCAAGCTTTTGCACTACCCACCAAACAAGGGCAAAATTTAATCATTGAAGAAGGTAATCAAAACCAAATTCATTGGAAAAGCCTTGACTTTGATGGAACGATTTGGTTTGAAGACACATTATTATTTGAAGAAATAAAATCTGGTAAAACATCCCATACTTCATCTGTAAAAAGCACAATGATTGAGATATTGCATGAAGGCTATAAAATGAATCCCAATTTTTTAAATACTGAGAAAGGATACAGCGTTCGCACCGAGCTTACATTTCCTAGAAACTGGGGCTTAGGCACTTCTTCTACCTTAATCAACAACATTGCGCAATGGTTACAAATTGATGCCTTCACACTCTTAAAAAACAGCTTTGGAGGCAGCGGATATGATATTGCTTGCGCTCAAAACAATTGTCCAATTGTATTTGAAATAAAAGCAGGACAACCAACAGTAAAACCAATTGAATTTCATCCTGAATTCACCAAGGACCTTTATTTTGTATACCTTAATAAAAAGCAGAATAGCAAAGCCGCTATTGAAGCTTATCAAAAAAATAAAAAAACGAACTTAGCCGAAATAATAACTGCCACAAACAATTTGACAAAAGCAGCTTATCAAGCGAAAACCTTGGCTGACTTTGAAACTGTTTTAAGTGAACACGAAAACAATTTGAGTGCCATATTAGAAACTCCAACTGTGCAATCACAATTGTTTCCCGACTTTGAAGGGACAATAAAAAGTCTGGGAGCTTGGGGTGGCGATTTTGTTTTAGCGACCTCTGAAACAAACCCGACAGCTTATTTTAACTCCAAAGGATTTGAAACGGTAATTCCATTTGAAAAAATGATTTTAGAAAAATAATTAGGAAAGCTTGCACAAAGAGCAATATCATACTAACTAAAACAAAAAACCCGATACTCAAAAAGTATCGGGTTCTTTATAATTAGTAAGATTGAACTAGTAGTTAAAGTCTAATCTGTTATCTTCAATTTTAGCATTAGCTTTCAAAGCAGGCACTACTCTGTTTGCATCTGCAGCACTTTGCGCTTTTAACTTCGTTACGTAAGCAGCATAGTTCTTAAGAGCTGGCGCTTTTACTGTACTAGTGTTCTTAACAACGTAAACACCTGTATTCGCTTCAATAGGAGCAGATACTTTATTTGCAGCTAAAGCAAATGCATTACCCACTACTTTTGGTTCTGGTCCTACATTTGGCATCATCGCATTTTCCATAGTGATACCTGTTGCTTGTTGCACCTTTCCACCAACTGCTTTTGCAATAGCTTCAAGAGATGAACCGGTCATTTTAGCTTTAATCAACTCAGCTTTCTTTTTGTTTTTCAAGATAGACTCTACATAAGGTCTAGCTACAGAAACGGCAACTAAACCAGAGTTGTCGATATTTTTCAATTTTGCAATTACGTGACCGACATTTGGAACTTCAAAACGTTTTACATCACCAACTTTTACTCCTTTTTCAAAAGCCCATCTTACAATAGTTCTTTGGTTTCCTAATGGTCCAAAGTTTTCGTCCATTGCTTTTACACTTGCAGCAGGTGCAACTGTAAGACCTAATCCTTTAGCTACTTTAGCTAAATCTTGTCCTGCAGCATCCATTTCTAACTTAGTAGCTTGCGTGAAAATTTTATCAGACGTAGCTTCAGATGGTTCGATTTTTTGAGCTACTGTAGCCAAACGAATTCCGTCTTGCTTGTCTGTAATTTTGATAATGTGAAAACCAAACTGTGTTTCTACTAAACCTATTTTACCAATTGGATTTGAGAAAACAAAATCATTAAATGGTTTTACCATTTGGTTAGGACCAAAAGTTCCTAAATCACCACCTTGTTGTGCTGAAGAATCATCTGAGTTAGTAAAAGCCAACATCATGAAGTTTTCAGGATTTGCTTGTACTTGCGCCAAAAGAGCTTCTGCTTTTTCTTTTGCATCCTCTTTTGTTCTCTTTTCTTTTTGGCTAGGAGTTTGAGAACCTTCGTAACCAATTAAAATATGACTTGCTTTTGCATTTACTCCTGCTTTCATCCCTAATGATTTAGAAATACAGTAGTATTTACCAAAAGTATAAGGTCCGTAAACCGCACCTGGAGCAAGGTTGAATAATTTATCAGCATCTACAGCAGGTAAATCTTTTTTAGCGATATAAGTTGAATCGTAAGGAACATCAGAATTTGCGTTTACAAAGTCAACAACATTTTTAGTTGCTCTGAAACCTGCAACAGTATCATTTTTACCAGTAGTTTGGTTGTACACTACGCTACCTGATAACAATGCGTTGATTCTAGATTTTACTTCTGCCTCATCAGCTGCAGATGGTTTGTCTTCAATTAACACGTAATCCACTTCGCGAGACTCATCCGCTTTGTATTTCTTTTTGTTTTTCGCCATGAAATCTTGAATTTCGGCGTCAGTGATTTTCACATCACTATCTTTAATAGTAGAATATAAACCTGCAACATACGCAAAGTTTACTTTATTTGACTCCATTTCGTATTTCAACTTTGCTTCGCTCTCAGTTGTGTACACAGCAGCTTTGATCATTGTGTTGTACATTTGAAACTTTGCGTTCAAATCAGCATCTTTCTCTCTATCTTTTAGGAATTGAGCTTGTTCTGGATTTGACTTGAAATATTGTTTGAATTTAGCAACATCAAAAACTCCAGCAGCATTCAAGAACAATGGGTTTCCACCGATGTTTTGATCTGCTTTTAAAACATCTAACAAATGTTTTTCACCTACTCTTAAACCCAACTTTTCGAATTCAGAAGTCAATAAAGCAATAGACACTTCTTGCTCCCAAACTCTATTCGCAGCTTGAGTAGCTGTAATACCTTGGCCGCTTTTTTCTACATTGCTTACTTTCACTCTAAAATCTTCGAATGAAATATCTTTTCCGTCAATGCTTCCTACATCTTTTGATGTACTACTGAAACCACCACTATTGAATATATCACCTATGATAAATGCTAATAAACAAAACCCGATAACAAGTATCAAGAGAAGTGAACGTTGTCTAATTTTTTGTAAAACTGCCATTTTATTGTTGTTAATTTTTATATTCAGTTTGCGAAAATACAATTATCTAATTAATAATTATACTAGTAGCCTTTTATTTTGCAAGAATTTTTATTTTACTAATAAAAATCAGTCTTGGGCATTCATTTTAACGATTTCTATTTTCTTATTTGTTGCTGAAACAATCGTAAATTGATACTTATCAGCCATGATAACGGCATTTTTTAGTGGAATTTCCTTAGCAAAATCAACCAAGTATCCGCCAAGCGTTTCGTAAGCTTCCGACTCTGGAATTTGTAATTTATACGTTTGATTCAAATAACTAACTTCTAATCTTGCCGAGAAGACATATTCTCCCTTTCCTAAATCTTGCTCAACAAGGAGTTCATCGAGATCGTGTTCATCTTCAATTTCACCAAAAAGTTCTTCAACAATATCTTCAATAGTAAGCACACCAGCGGTACCGCCGTATTCGTCAAGCACAACTGCCATGCTCTTGCGTTTTTTAGTCAATAAGCTGAGTACATCTTTAATCAACATCGTTTCGGGAACAAACTCTGCTTTAATCATTACTGATTCAACCGAATCTGGCTTTTTAAACATTTCAAATGAATGCACGTAACCTAAGCAATTATCTAGAGAATCACTAAAAACCATGATTTTAGAATAGCCAGTCTTCATAAAAGTATCCAATAATTTGCAAACATCATCAATTATTTCTACCGCAACAATTTCTGTTCTTGGCGTCATGACTTCGCGTGCTTTTACCCCCGAAAACTCCAAAGCATTTTGAAAAATAACAATTTCAGTATCAATTTCTGCAGCTTCATCAATCGAATTCATTTGCTCAGTGATATAATCTCCTAATTCTATTTTGGTAAAAAACAAAGGAACTCCGTCATCAGAATTCCTAAAAATCAATTTAGAAATTCGATCAGAAAAATAAATTAACAAGCCCGCAAATGGCGAAAAAATGAGGTAGAAAAAATAAGCTGGAACCGCAAAGAACTTAATCAAAGCATTGGCATAAATTTGAAAAAAGACTTTTGGCAACCAACCCGCCGTACAACCATAAAGCAGCACAGCAACAAATATTTGCAACAAAACAAGAACAGGATTTGAAATACTTATTTGCTGCTGAGAAAAATACAAATCGATGTAGCGAGCAACGAATACGACATAAACCAACACTGCAAGACCGTTCCCGATTAGCATTGCAACGAGAAAACGCGATGGCTTTTGGGTAAGTTTGTTTAGTATGGTAGAGAAGAAATTATCTTGCTTTTTTTCAATCTCAAGATAAATTTTGTTCGAGGAAACAAAGGCAGCTTCCATTCCGGTAAAAAAAGCACTCAGTATTAAACACGATATGATAATACCGAAATCCACTTACTTAGACTTTTTTATTTCTGTCCTCGAATTTACGAGCAAATTTTCTACGAAAGAAAAACATAAATACGGCAAGTGCAGCAATCATAAAACTCAACCAAGGCGTACCCAAAGAAGGATCAAGTACTTTAGTTATACCGTCATAAATTAAATAAGCTGCAAAAAAAAGATAAACGTATTGGGTAAATTGTAAATATTTCATGATGTTTATTATTCGTTAGACTCTAATTCGCCTGTTATTTTTTGAGAGTTGATCACTTTAAAATCCTTGCTAAAATCAATTCCTTGTCCGTTGGAAACGCCTTTAGGATCTGATAATTTAAATTTGCGTTCGGTGAAAAACCATTCGTTTTTTTGATCAAAGTACAATTGCTCCGTTTCTAGCATTTGCCCCAGATCAGTGTAAATTTTCACTTTGCCTTGTAAATCTATAATGTTAGTACGCTTGTAAGAAACAGCATAGTCCGCCTTGATATAAGTTTTCTTTTGATTTTTGTCAAATAAAGTTACATCAATACCTTTTGGGAATTCAGTAAACGGAAAATCTACACTTGAATAGTCTAACATTTTAGAACTTACTAAAACAGCGGTGATGCGTCCAGAATCGGTATATTTTAAATCTACCGCATCGGCATCACTGTTTGGAACAAATTCAGAGAAGTTGATTTTTTGAACTTCTTTAAAATTACTTTCACAACTAAAAATCAAGCACAAAATGACACTCATCAACAAGCATTTGCCACTATTTTTTGAAAATAAATTCATAGGATAAGCCGTGACTTTTAGCACAGTTGTTTTTTAGTAGAATTTACGTTTTTCGAACCAACGATCATTTAGTGAGAAGCCAATGCTTACATTAGCATAATTTTCTTGAACCAAATTTGACTTTGTGGTACCGCGTTGACCAAGCTCTAAACCAATATTAATATTTGAGTAAGTACCACCAAGAGGCAATCCAACTCCTAAAGTAAAAGCTGCATCATTAACCGCTTGAGAGTTTATTACTAAGCCTGTATTTTCATATCTGAATCCGCCTCTGTAAACAATTCGTTTTGCGTAACTTGTAAAGGAGCTGTAATTTGGGATATAATAACCACCAATTGTATATTTCGAAGCTCTTTCATAAGATACATTCGCCAATGCATTGTAGCTATTTGCAAGCGAACCCGCATCTTGCAATGTGTAACCCGCACCTAAAAGCCATTTTTTTGACTCCCCGATACCTACTTGCGCTACATACTTACTTGGAATTTTTAATTTACGCTCTGAAACAACTTCATCTAAAACGTCAACAAGGATCAGATCAAAATTAGCATTATAAAAAGCGGTTGCAATATTACGTGTATTCTGAGCTGTTAAGGTGCTCTCCAAACTGTAGGTTAAGCTGCTGTAAAGATTTAATTTCTTATCTATTTTGCGCTGATACATTAAACCAGCATTAAAATTTACGCCAGATAAATCAACTGTATTCAATTCTCTTGTACCAATAGCTATGTCGCTTATGTACTCAAAATTATTCGATTCTATTTTCCCAAAGTTGTAATTAACATCAGCACCAACACTTAAATTCGGAGTAATCTTGTAACCTAGTCCAAAAAAAACCTTGTTCATTCCTCCTCTTCCATCAAAACGACGGCTGTTAACAGCAGGATCAGTAGACTCAGATGCGATTTTGTACCCTACCGAAGAATAGGGAATTAATCCAAAACCAACACCAAATTTACCTAAAGGCAATCCTACACCTAAATAATCTAAAGTTGTTCTTCGCGCGCTTGCTGTCGCATTATCCGATTTTAATTTGGTTGAAAATTGGGTCCCACCCATACTAAAGGTAGTTAATTTTAGGTGTGCATAACTTGCTGGATTTTGCAAATTCATGTGAATACTATCTTTTTCGACAGCAATTTCTCCCATAGAACGATATTCTAAAGTCCCTCTAAATCGCACATCCCCTATTCCGTAAAACGAGTATGGAGAAGAAGTTCCCTCTTGAGCCAATGAAACTAGAGACACTAGCAGACAGAAACTAACTAAAATTTTTTTGATCATTTTTTGATTTTATAATGAAATTGTTGGTTCAAACTTTCCAACAGGAAATATGAATTGGCAAATA
>CAZMHK010000094.1:0-12604 GCA_964566045.1 uncultured Flavobacterium sp. | reverse complement strand
ACACGGCCGAAGTGTTTGCTACCTATGGAGACTTGGCTGCGAATTCGCCGCAAGATGAAAAGAAAGAACAAGTCATTATGCAAGTGGTCAAGGTGCGTGTTTCTCCGCGTCTTTCTTCGTCTTGCAATTGTCTTTTTTCTGACTTCGAAAGCGACTTTATCAGTACAAATAAAAAATCTTTTTGATGGTTAGCCATTGTAGAATAAAAGGGTTTATATGATTGTAAATCAGTATTTTATGAGTTTAAAATATAGCTTATAAGCAGTATAATTCAAGAAATTGTATTTTCTATCCCACCAATGAAAGATATTTTTGTTTCAAGTTGTGCAAATTACATTAAATAAATGAAAATGAATAGAGAGAAAGTTCAAATTTTTGATACCACCTTAAGAGATGGCGAACAAGTGCCTGGATGTAAGTTAGACACCAAACAGAAATTAGTTATTGCCGCAAGGCTTGACGAAATGGGTGTAGACATCATCGAAGCTGGTTTTCCCGTATCGAGTCCCGGTGATTTTTTATCTGTTTCAGAAATAAGTAAGGTTGTTCAAAATGCAGTTGTTTGCGGATTAACGCGAGCTGTAAAAAATGATATCGATGTAGCGGCACAAGCGCTTCAATACGCCAAAAGACCTAGAATTCATACCGGTATTGGAACTTCGGATTCGCATATTTTCCATAAATTAAATACTACCAAAGAAGATATTATTCTACGTGCCAAAGCTGCCGTAGCTCACGCCAAATCGTACGTAGAAGAGGTAGAGTTTTACGCGGAAGATGCTGGAAGAACAGACAATGAATTTTTAGCACGAGTCTGCGAAGAGGTTATTAAATCAGGCGCTACCGTATTAAATATTCCAGATACAACAGGATATTGTTTGCCGGAAGAATATGGTGCAAAGATTAAGTACCTCAAAGAAAATGTTAAAGGTATTGAAAACGTGGTTTTATCATGTCATTGTCACAATGATTTAGGTATGGCAACTGCTAATTCCATCGCAGGAGCTATAAATGGGGCAAGACAGATAGAATGTACTATCAACGGGATAGGAGAGCGAGCAGGAAATACGGCACTTGAAGAAGTGGTAATGATTTTTAAACAGCATCCATATTTGAATTTAGATACCAATATTAATACTCGACAATTGAACGAAATGAGTCGATTGGTAAGTGAAAGTATGGGAATGATTGTGCAGCCCAATAAAGCAATTGTAGGTGCCAACGCATTTGCACACAGCTCAGGAATTCATCAAGATGGTGTTATAAAAAATAGAGCTACTTATGAAATCATGGACCCACTTGAAGTAGGCGTTAATGAATCATCAATTGTTTTAACAGCACGTAGCGGAAGAGCAGCATTGGCTTACCGAGCAAAAAAAGTAGGTTATGAATTGACCAAAATACAGTTAGATATTGTATATGTCGAGTTTTTAAAATTTGCAGATATTAAAAAAGAAGTAGTCGATCAAGACATTCATCAAATCATTGAGGTTTGTAAAATAAAAAAAGAATTGGTCTTAAATTAAGATAGTCCCCAACTCAAAATAAAAGTAATATGAATTTAAAAATAGCAGCGCTTGCAGGCGACGGAATTGGTCCTGAGGTTATAACCCAAGCCAAGAAAGCATTATACGCCATAGGAGTAGTGTATGATCATGAGTTTGTTTTTGAAGATGCTTTGATTGGAGCTATCGCTATTGAAAAAACGGGAATTCCGTTACCACAGCAAACATTAAATTTGTGTTTGAATACGGATGCTGTACTTTTTGGAGCGGTTGATGATACCGTACCAAGTACTTCAGTCAGACCAATTCAAGGGGTGTTGAACTTGCGTCAAGCACTTGGTCTTTATGCCAACATCCGACCTGTGAAACCGTATGCTGATTTGCTTGATTTGTCTCCGTTGAAACGAAAAATTATTGAAGGAGCTGATTTTATCATTTTTAGAGAATTGTCTGGCGGATCGTATTTTAGTGAGAAAAAAAGCAATGAAACAGGCACGTTTGCCTCTGATCTTTGCGAATATTCTGAAGAGGAAATTATCCGAATCAGTCATTTAGCTTTTCGAACTGCACAAAAAAGAAAGAAAAAATTAACCTTAGTTGACAAGGCAAATATATTAGAAACCTCGCGTTTATGGCGCAAGGTAGTAACTGAACTTTCAGAGGGTTATCCTGACGTAGTTTTAGAATTTTTACTAGCCGATGCAGCTGCGATGCAAATTATAATTAATCCAAAGCAATTTGATGTCATTTTAACTGAAAATTTATTTGGAGATATTTTATCCGACGAAGCTAGTGTGATTACCGGCGCAATCGGTTTATTGCCATCAGCGTCTTTAGGAAGTTCATCGGCGCTTTTTGAACCTATTCATGGTTCTTTTCCAGAAGGAAAAAATAAAAACATTGCCAATCCTATTGCCTCAATTATTTCAGCAGCAATGTTATTAGAGCACTTTGGCTTGCATGCCGAATCTTTAAAAGTGTACGAAGCGGTGCAAAAAGCAATTGAATTAAATGTAGTCACTGCCGATTTGAATCCGTATTCTAAATTCGGAACCAATGAAGTGGGCGATTTTATTGCAAATTATATTCTAAGCAAAGACGACTTGTATTTTAAAAGCGATAACGTGTACATCGGTCAGTCAACCATAGTTTAAAACAAACAAAAACTATTTTTTAAAACGAAACAGCAATAATGGAATTAAATAAATACAGCAAAACGATTACTCAAGACGAAACACAACCTGCGGCGCAAGCCATGTTGTACGGTATTGGTTTAACCGAAGCTGATTTGAATAAAGCCCAAGTGGGCATAGTAAGCATGGGTTACGAAGGAAATCCGTGTAACATGCATCTAAATGATTTAGCCAAAGACATCAAAACTGGCGTTTGGCAAGAAGATTTAGTAGGATTGATTTTTAATACAATTGGTGTGAGTGATGGTATGTCAAATGGTACAGATGGAATGCGATTTTCATTGGTATCACGAGATGTTATTGCTGACTCTATTGAAACAGTTGTTGGCGCCCAATGGTACGATGCCGTAATTGCAATTCCGGGTTGCGATAAAAATATGCCAGGTTCAGTTATGGCAATGGGTCGACTCAATCGTCCTTCGATCATGGTATACGGCGGTAGTATTCATTCAGGGAAATGGAAAGGAGAATCGCTCAACATTGTATCGGCTTTTGAAGCCCTTGGTAAAAAGTTTAACAATACAATTTCACCCGAAGATTTCAAAGGTGTAATTCAAAACTCTTGTCCTGGTGCGGGTGCTTGTGGCGGAATGTATACCGCAAACACCATGTCATCAGCTATCGAAGCTTTGGGGATGAGTTTACCCTACAGTTCTTCAAATCCAGCTATAAGCCCAGAAAAAAAGCAAGAATGCCTTGATGCCGGAAAAGCCATTAAAATTTTGTTAGAAAAAGATATCAAACCTAAAGATATCATGACGCGCGAAGCCTTTGAAAACGCCATTACGATGGTGGCAGTTTTAGGAGGTTCAACCAATGCGGTAATGCACTTAATCGCAATGGCGCACTCGGTTGATATTGAAATTACTTTGGATGATTTTCAAAGAATTAGTGACAAAACGCCTTTGCTAGCCGACTTAAAGCCTAGCGGTAAATACCTTATGGAAGACCTTCATGCCGTGGGCGGAGTGCCAGCTGTTATGAAATATTTGCTAAAAGAAGGTCTTTTACACGGAAATTGCTTGACGGTTACGGGTAAAACTTTAGCCGAAAACTTAGCGTCTGTACCTGACTTAAATGATGGTCAAGATGTTATTCATGAAATTCAAAAAGCATTAAAAAGTACTGGAAATATTCAAATTTTATACGGCAATTTGGCTTCTGAAGGCTGTGTAGCTAAAATTAGCGGTAACGAAGGCGAATATTTTGAAGGCGATGCTATTGTTTTTGAAAATGAACATGATGTCATTAAAGGAGTCCGAAATGGGGAGGTTAAACCCGGTAATGTAGTCGTCATTAGATACTGCGGACCTAAAGGTGGGCCAGGAATGCCTGAAATGCTAAAACCTACGTCAGCCATCATGGGTGCTGGTTTAGGAAAAAGTGTTGCTTTGATTACAGATGGCAGATTTTCTGGTGGTTCGCACGGTTTTGTAGTAGGACATATTACTCCCGAAGCTTATGATGGTGGTGGTATTGCATTAGTTCAAAATGGTGACATTATAACGATTGATGCCATAAAAAATTCTATCAATCTTAAAATTTTGGATGAAGAGTTTGCAAGGCGAAAAACACAATGGAAACAACCAAAAACACCAATTAAAAAAGGTGTTTTACTTAAATATATTCGCTCGGTTTCAAGCGCCTCAACAGGTTGCGTAACTGATAAATAAAAACCAATAGGAATTTCAAAAGGCAAAATCAATAGTCTAAAAAATTAATTGTATTTACCACAAATTTTGAAATTGATATTGAAATTGCTACTGCTAGGGAAATTTACAAGAGGCAGCGGCTAAATAAAAATAGAAAATGGGAAATAATAAAATATCTGGCGCAGAAGCCGTTATAAAATGCTTACTTGAAGAAGGCGTAGATGTAATTTACGGTTATCCTGGCGGAGCAATCATGCCGGTTTATGATGAGCTATACAAATTTAAAGACGAATTACATCACGTATTAGTGCGTCATGAGCAAGGAGCTACACATGCTGCACAAGGATATGCTCGTGCAACTGGCAAAGTAGGAGTAGCAATTGCAACTTCTGGTCCTGGAGCCACCAATTTAGTTACTGGAATTGCTGATGCTCAAATCGATTCGACTCCAATGGTTTGCATCACAGGTCAAGTTGGTAAACATTTATTAGGTTCGGATGCATTTCAAGAAACTGATATCATCGGAATTTCAACTCCAGTTACCAAATGGAATTACCAAATTACAGAGCCATCTGAAATCCCAGAAATAATAGCGAAAGCATTTTACATCGCCAAATCGGGTCGTCCTGGACCAGTTTTAATTGACATAACCAAAAATGCGCAGTTTGATGAAATGGAATTCAGTTACAAAAAATGTACAAGTATTCGAAGTTATCATCCCAAACCAATACTTAATATAAATAAGGTACAGGAAGCTGCAACTTTAATTAATAACGCTAAAAAACCATTTATAATATGGGGTCAAGGTGTCATTTTGAGCCAAGCCGAAGCCGAATTAAAAGCTTTGGTAGAAAAATCAGGTATTCCCGCAGCATGGACTATTTTAGGTTTATCAGCCTTGCCTACCGCGCATCCACTCAATGTAGGAATGGTAGGTATGCATGGCAATTACGGACCCAATGTACTCACAAATGAATGCGATGTGTTGATTGCTCTCGGAATGCGTTTTGATGATCGTGTGACAGGAAACCTTGCTACCTATGCCAAGCAAGCCAAAATAATTCATTTTGAAATTGATCCAGCCGAAGTTGATAAAAACGTAAAGACAGATGTAGCTGTTTTGGCCGATTTGAAAGAATCTTTAACCGCCTTGCTACCTCTTATTGAAAACAACACGCATGATTCTTGGCACAATGAATTTAAAGCTAAATATGAAATTGAATTAGAGGCTGTTATAAATGAGGAGTTGGAACCCAAAAAAGAAGGAATTTCAATGGGTGAAACTATCAAAATGATTAACAAACACTCTAAAGGAGATGCTATTTTAGTTTCGGATGTGGGGCAACACCAGATGTTTGCTTGCCGCTACGGAAAATTTAATACGACCAAAAGTAATGTCACATCAGGTGGTTTAGGAACGATGGGATTTGCTTTACCTGCAGCAATTGGAGCGAAAATGGGAATGCCAAATCGTGAAGTAGTAGCTATAATTGGTGATGGTGGATTTCAAATGACCATTCAAGAATTAGGGACTATTTTCCAAACCAAAGTTCCAGTTAAAATTGTAGTGTTGAACAATGAGTTTTTAGGAATGGTACGTCAGTGGCAGCAATTGTTTTTTGACAAAAGATACGCTTCTACCGAAATGATCAATCCAAATTTTATTGCTATTGCCGAAGGCTATTACATCAAAGCAAAAAAAGTCACTAAAAGAGAAGATTTAGATAGTGCTGTCGCAGAAATGTTAGCATCACCTGATTCTTATTTCTTAGAAGTGATGGTTGAAAAAGAAAATAATGTATTCCCAATGATCCCAACAGGAGCATCGGTATCGGACATTCGTTTGTCCTAAAAACAGTTTAAAGTTTAAGGTTTAAAGTTGTTAGAACCTGAAAATAATGTTGCGCAACTTTAAACTTTAAACGCATAAACTTTAAACATAAAAAAAAAAATGGAAAATAAAACATTTACCATCTCAGTATATTCAGAGAACAACGTGGGTTTATTGAACAGAATATCAGGTATATTCTTAAAACGCCACATTAATATTTTAAGTCTGAACGTATCTGAATCCGAAATTGAAAACGTATCTCGATTTATTATCGTGGTAAACACTACTGAAAAATGGGTACATAATATTGTAGGTCAAATTGAAAAACAAATAGAAGTAATCAAAGCGTTTTATCACGTTGACGAAGAAACAATTTTTCTCGAAAATGCGCTTTTCAAAATAGAGTCCAGTTTACTTTTTGACGAAAAACAAATTCAAAATATTATCAAAGAAAGTCATTCTGAAATTGTGACTGTAGCACGTGATTTTTTTGTGATTTCAAAATCAGGACAGCGTGCTGAAATTCAAGATTTATACGAAAAGCTTCGTCCATTTGGAATCATGCAATTTGTTCGGTCAGGCCGAATTTCAGTCTCTAAAGAAAAAATGCAAATTTCAGCGATGCTAGAGCAATTATAATTGATCAAAAAAACTAAAAACTAAAACTATACTTTCCTTAAAAAATAAAAAATGGCAAATTATTTCAACTCACTATCACTTCGATTACAATTAGAACAATTAGGCGTTTGCGAATTCATGGACCAATCTGAATTTTCAGACGGTATCAATGCATTGGCAGGTAAAAAGGTTGTAATTGTGGGGTGTGGAGCCCAAGGTTTAAACCAAGGCTTGAACATGAGAGACTCCGGTTTAGATATTTCATACGCCTTACGTGCCGATGCGATTGCAGAAAAAAGAGCCTCTTTTAACAACGCATTCGATCACGGATTTACGGTTGGTACTTACGAAGAATTAATTCCAACTGCTGATTTAGTTTGTAATTTAACACCCGATAAACAACACACAGCTGTAGTAACTGCTATTATGCCTTTGATGAAAAAGGGAGCTACTTTGGCGTATTCACATGGTTTTAATATTGTAGAAGAAGGAATGCAAATTCGCAAGGATATCACAGTTATCATGTGTGCTCCAAAATGTCCTGGATCAGAAGTTCGTGAAGAGTACAAGCGTGGTTTTGGTGTACCAACTCTAATTGCAGTTCATCCTGAAAATGATCCAGAAAATGTAGGTTTGGCCCAAGCCAAAGCCTATGCAGTAGCCACTGGCGGTCATAGAGCAGGGGTTTTGCTTTCTTCTTTCGTGGCGGAAGTAAAGTCTGATTTAATGGGCGAGCAGACTATTTTGTGTGGTATGTTGCAAACTGGTTCAATTTTATGTTTTGATAAAATGGTCGAAGAAGGAATTGAGCCTGCTTATGCATCGAAACTAATTCAGTATGGTTGGGAAACGATTACTGAAGCTTTAAAACATGGCGGAATTACAAACATGATGGATCGTCTTTCTAATCCTGCTAAAATTGAAGCTTTTCGTTTGGCCGATGAGTTAAAAGAGATTATGCGTCCGTTATTTCAAAAGCACATGGATGATATCATTTCAGGTGAATTTTCAAAAAATATGATGATTGATTGGGCAAATGATGATGTAAATCTTCTAACTTGGAGAGCAGCAACTGCTCAAACTAATTTTGAAAAAACAGCTCCAACTGCAGCTCATATTTCGGAGCAAGAATATTTTGATCATGGTACTTTACTAATTGCCATGGTGAAGGCAGGAGTAGAATTGGCTTTTGAAACCATGACCGAATCTGGAATTATCGAAGAATCTGCATATTACGAATCATTGCATGAATTGCCTTTGATTGCAAATACTGTTGCTCGAAAAAAATTATATGAGATGAATAGAATCATTTCTGATACAGCAGAATATGGTTGTTATTTATTTGATCACGCTTGTAAACCATTATTGATTGATTTTATGAAAACCGTAAAAACAAACGTAATTGGTAAACCATTTGCAACTTCGAACGGAGTAGATAACAGTGTATTAATTGCAGTAAACAAAACTATCAGACAGCATCCGATTGAAGAAGTTGGAGAATGGCTTCGTGCTTCGATGACTGCGATGAAAAAGTTAGATTAAAAATAAAATAAATTTCCACATACGAGGATGTGGCGGGATTGGCACTATATCATTTGATTTCATAATGTCTTGAGTTAGTTAAAAAGTGTTGTATTGATCGACAGATATGGTTCCTTTTACATTCACTTGGCTTTGTTAATTACAAAGTTAAGTGAAGTAATCCCATGCTATTTTTAATTAACGAACCATTTTTTAGTCAAGTTTTAAAAAAGTAAATATCCTAATTTTAAAGTGGTCACTCCTGCCACAAGGATTACAAATGGTGTTCTTGAAAATGATTTTTAAAAGAATTATTTTAATTGTTTTTATATATTTTTGTTTGCAACAAAGGCGCAAAGAGACTCTCTTTAGCGCCTTTTTGTATTTTACAGTTTTGCAGTAAAAACAATTAAAACCACTGTATTTGTAATAAAATGTATCAAATTTTTTCAGTTTGGCTTTTTTTTGGCAGTATTTATGGTTTAAATAATTTTCTCAATAGCGGTAGATTTAATACTTTTATAAAAAATTAAACTATGAGTTACTACAAAATTGATAATCTAGAACAATACTTCAAACACTACAATAAATCAGTACGCGAACCTAGAAAATTTTGGGGCAAAATAGCAGAAGAGAATTTTACTTGGTACCAGCAATGGGATAAGGTAGTCGAATTTAATATGGCCGAAGCCGATATTAAATGGTTTACCGAGGCTAAGGTGAATATTGTAAAAAATTGTATCGACAGACATTTGGCCAAAAGAGGGGATAAAACGGCTATTGTTTTTGAACCAAACGATCCATCCGAGGATGCTCTACATATTTCATATACCGAATTACACCAAAGAGTGTGTAAAATGGGAAATGTTTTGCGCGAACAAGGCATCAAAAAAGGAGATCGAGTTTGTATTTATTTACCGATGATTCCAGAGTTGGCTGTTTCGGTTTTGGCTTGCGCCCGAATTGGTGCAATTCACTCTGTAGTATTTGCAGGTTTTTCTGCATCTGCAGTGGCGAGTCGAATCAACGATAGCTCTTGTAAAATGGTAATTACTTCCGATGGTGGTTTTAGAGGAAACAAAACAATTGATTTAAAAGGAATTATAGATGAAGCTTTAGAAAAATGTACATCGGTTGAAAAAGTTTTAGTCGCAAAAAGAACTCAAACTGATGTAAAAATGCAGGAGGGTCGCGATCAGTGGTTACAACCTCTTTTAGATGAAGCTTCGGATAATAATGTAGCAGAAATCATGGATGCCGAAGATCCGTTATTTATTTTGTACACTTCTGGTTCAACCGGAAAACCAAAAGGTATGGTGCACACCACGGCAGGGTATATGGTTTATACCGCTTATACTTTTAAAAACGTTTTTCATTACGAAGACACTGATATTTTTTGGTGTACGGCTGATATTGGCTGGATTACAGGACACTCTTATATTTTATACGGACCACTTTTAAACGGAGCAACAACGGTATTATTTGAAGGAATTCCGTCGTATCCTGACTTTAGTCGTTTTTGGGATGTAATCGAAAAACATAAAATTACACAGTTTTACACGGCGCCAACTGCAATTCGTGCTTTGGCAAAGGAAAAAATAGAATTTGTTCAAAAATATCCTTTAAAGTCTTTGAAAGTAATTGGATCTGTTGGAGAACCTATTAATGAAGAAGCTTGGCATTGGTACAACGACCACGTAGGCGATAAGCGTTGTCCAGTTGTAGATACTTGGTGGCAAACAGAAACGGGAGGAATCATGATTGCACCAATTGCATTTGTAACGCCTACAAAACCAACATATGCGACTTTGCCTCTTCCTGGAGTTCAAGCGGTATTAATGGATGACAAGCGCAACGAAATTGAAGGCAATCAAGTCGTTGGTAGCTTGTGTATCAAATTTCCTTGGCCAGGAATTGCCAGAACAATTTGGGGAGATCATCAAAGATATAAAGACACGTATTTCTCTGCATTTCCGGGTAAGTTTTTCACTGGTGATGGTGCTTTGCGTGACGAAGTAGGATATTACAGAATTACTGGAAGAGTTGATGATGTGGTTATTGTGTCAGGACATAATTTGGGGACAGCTCCAATTGAGGATGCAATCAATGAACATCCTGCGGTAGCTGAATCAGCTATTGTTGGCTTTCCGCATGATATTAAAGGAAATGCATTGTACGGTTTTGTTATTTTAAAAGAAACAGGCGAAACCCGTAACAAAGAAAATTTAAGTAAAGAGATCAATCAGCATATTTCAGATCATATCGGACCTATTGCCAAGTTGGATAAAATTCAGTTTGTTTCTGGTTTGCCAAAAACGCGATCTGGAAAAATCATGAGGCGTATTTTACGAAAAATAGCCGAAGGTGATTATTCGAATTTTGGAGACATTACAACACTTTTGAATCCTGAAATTGTAGATGAAATAAAAGAAGGGAAACTGTAAAATAGAGAAGGCTAAAGACTTAAGTTGTTTTTAGCCTTTTTTTTTTGACCATCTATTTGAAGAAGAAAATACAAACTAGCACAATGTATGTTCACAACTTAAAATGGTATCAGTATTTATATGAATCTTTTGAGCCAAAGCAGCTTAATTTATGATATTCAGTCTTTTATGAATAATTAATAAAAACACATTTGCTCTTTTGTTTTTAACGGAATTTAACAACTTAAATGATTAAATTTACGAAATATGAAAGAAGCAACAGTGGTTATTATTGGTGGTGGATTAGCAGGTTTAGTTTCGGCTATTGATCTTCGACTGAAAAATCATCAAGTTGTGCTAATTGAAAAAAATGAATATCCCAAGCATAAAGTATGTGGAGAATATATCTCTAACGAAATCCTTTCGTATCTGAAATCCTTGCAAATTGATATTGATTCTTTAAAACCTTCAAAAATTTCAGAACTTCATTTTTCGTTAATCTCTGGTAAAAGTTTAAACACTACTTTACCTTTAGGTGGTTTTGGTGTTAGTCGAAAGTTACTCGATAATTACCTCTTTCAATATGCACTACAATTGGGCTGCAAGATATATAAAGATACTGTTACGGATGTAGAGTTTAAAAACGATCAATTCATTGTCCAAACTAACAGCGAATCATTTTCAGCAGATATTGTGTTAGGAGCATTTGGTAAAAGGTCAAATTTAGATAACAAATTAACTAGGGTTTTCTCTCGAAAAAATGAAGATATTTGGTTGGGAGTGAAAGCCCATTACCGAGTCAATTTTCCTGATAACTTGGTGGGTTTACATCACTTTAAAGGAGGATATTGCGGCGTTTCTCGCGTTGAAGATGGATTGGTTAATATCTGCTATTTGGCAACCGACACTTCTTTTAAACAATTTCCTTCTTTAAATGACTATCAAAAAATATGGGTAGAGAAAAATCCAATATTAAAGACTATCTTTCAAGAAGCAGAATGTCTCTTCGAAAAACCAATCACCATTAGCCAAGTTTCATTTGTCAAGAAAAAATGCGTAGAAAACCACATGTTAATGATTGGCGATGCTGCAGGATTAATTCATCCGCTTTGTGGTAACGGAATGGCTATGGCCATGCATAGTGCAAAAATTGCTTCGGAGCAAGTTCACAATTTTTTAAAAGGTAATTGTACAAGAGAAACAATGGAACAACTTTATAAAAGCGAGTGGAATAAAAATTTTAGATCTCGCTTAATGATGGGACGAATTTTAGGCTATGTGTTGCAAAAAACTAAAGTTGCGAATTTTTTACTTCAAATTTTTGCTTTCTTTCCGTTTTTGTTACCAATAATTATCAAACAAACTCATGGTAAACCCGTATAACAATTGATACAAACAAAATACAGAACAGAAGAAGCAGAAATCATGGATGATTTTGCCCTTGAGGGTGAAATACTTCGAGATGCTTTGGACAAAATTGCATCCATTAATCAACTTCTAGGAGGAAACGCGCTTACCCTAAAAGGAGTGGAAAAAATACTAAAAAATGTAAGTCCGGAACAAGAAATTGTTATTGTTGATGTGGGTTGCGGCAATGGTGATATGTTGCGGTCTTTAGCCAATTTTGGCACAAAAAATAATTTTAATTTCCGTTTGATAGGAATTGATGCAAATGCTTTTACGATTAATCATGCACAAAATTTATCAAAAAAATATTCAAATATAAGTTACGAATGCTTGGATATTTTTAGTCCATCATTTGCTGAAATAAAATATGATATTGTTTTGTGTACTTTAACTTTACATCATTTCAAAGATCAAGAAATAGAAAGACTATTAGCTGTGTTTTATCTACAAGCTC
>CAZMHK010000093.1:0-12610 GCA_964566045.1 uncultured Flavobacterium sp. | reverse complement strand
AGGATTAACAAAAGCTCAAGCTGATGTTAAAGCAAAAGCATTAAAAGCAGAACAAGAAGTTAACGCTAAACGTTTAGCTGCTGCTGCACAAGCAGAGGCTGACGCAATTGCTGCTGCAACTCCTGCAACTGAAGAAGTTGAAGCTGAAGAAGCTCCTGCAACTGAAGAAAACAACGAAACTACTGAAGCATAATTTTAGCTAGCGACGATGCGTAAAGAAGATTGTTTCTACTTAGGTAAAATCGCTAAAAAATTTAGTTTCAAAGGAGAAGTTCTTGCCTATTTAGACACGGACGAACCCGAGTTATACGAAAATTTGGAATCAGTGTTTGTTGAATGCAACAAACACTTGGTTCCTTTTTTTATTGAAAGCAGTTCGCTGCACAAAAATGACTTTCTTCGCATTCGTTTTGAAGATGTCAATACTGAGGAAGACGCCGATGCTATTGTTGGTAACGACTTGTACTTACCTCTAAAAATGTTACCAAAACTTAGCGGTAACAAGTTCTATTTTCACGAAGTAATTGGTTTTGAAGTTGAAGACAAACGACTTGGTGTTGTTGGGAAAATCGAATCAATTAACGACACTACTGCACAACCTCTTTTTGAAGTGCTCAATAAAGGAACTGAAATCTTAATCCCAATGATTGACCATTTCTTGGTTAAGATAGATCGTGAAAACAAAAAAGTGATCATGGATTTACCAGAAGGATTAATTGAAATGTACCTATAATTTGTTTTTTGAACCATT
This sequence comes from uncultured Flavobacterium sp., assembly GCA_964566045.1. Classification (GTDB taxonomy): domain Bacteria; phylum Bacteroidota; class Bacteroidia; order Flavobacteriales; family Flavobacteriaceae; genus Flavobacterium. The sequence goes on along the minus strand of CAZMHK010000093.1, from coordinate 11,859 downwards.
AAGAAATTAAGGTTCATTAAGTTTTTCTCTCAATTCCCTTAATTTCTTAATGGTTTAATTTATCTTATTTTCATGTCTAATTTCCAATTCAAACAATTTGCTGTTGAACAAGACCGATGTGCTATGAAAATTGGTACAGATGGAGTTCTCCTTGGCGCTTGGACTCCCCTAATCAATAATCCTTTTAGTATTTTAGACATTGGTGCCGGAACCGGAATCATTGCATTAATGCTGGCACAACGAAGTAAAGCAGAGCAAATTGACGCTTTAGAAATTGATGACGAAGCCTATGAACAAGCAACCGATAATTTTGAAAATTCGCCTTGGAGCGATCGCTTATTTTGTTATCATGCTGGTCTAGATGAATTTGTTGAAGAACCTGAAGACGACCCGAGCGATAGCGAACTGGCGCAGCAATATGATATAATTGTTTCCAACCCACCATTTTATACCGAGGACTACAAAACGGAAAATGGGCAGCGTGATTTGGCCCGGTTTGCTGATGCCATGCCTTTTGACGAATTGATTGAAGCCGCCGATTTATTACTTTCTGAAAACGGAATATTCTCCGTAATCATTCCTTACAAAGAAGAAGAAAACTTTATTGCTTTGGCCAATGAATACGAGTTATATCCCTTAAAAATTACTCGCGTCAAAGGATCACCAACCACTGAAATCAAACGTAGTTTACTCGCATTTACACGAAAAGAAACTCCTAATTTTCTAATTGACGAATTGGTTATCGAAACCGCAAGACACGTATACACTCCAGAATATATTGCCTTGACAAAGGATTTTTATTTGAAGATGTAAAACCAATCAAAATTTTAACTCCCAACAATAAGTCGATATTGAACAATCAAATGTATCTTAAAACAACTCGTTTACTTCCCTACACTTTTTAACAGAGATTGCTTCATTTCGTTAAGCAGCTCGGCGCTTAAAAACTGCTGATTGAGGTAAACTCCATGCACATTTTTTAAAGCAGAAAAACTCTCCAACGGATTACCTTCTAGCAAAATAAAATCGGCATCCTTACCTACTTCAATCGTACCATAGTTTTCATTAAAAAAGTCTGCAAAATTAACTGTTGTCATTTTTAAAATTTCAAAATTAGACAACTGTGCATTTTTAAGTAATTCCATTTCACCAAGAACACTAAATCCTGCAATCATGTATTTTGAAGACGCATCCGGACTTAAAATCATCGAGACCCCTTCATCATGAAGTTGTTTTACAATTTTATATTTAACTTCTAATGCCATGAGCTCTTTTGCTACTTCCTCCTCATAAGCTACTTTACCTAGTTTATCACGATAATTTTTAGTTGCCTCGAGCCATTTTTGCACCTGAGTAGCAGCTACATATTCCATTCCTGGCATTTTACGCAATTCTTCAATTGCATAACGACCCGAACCTACATTGTACCAAGATAGTGTGGGACAAACGACCTTATTTTTTGTTTTAAGCAAAGAAACCCTCCTGTTAATTACGTCTTGACTCTCGCCTGCTAAACCACCCAAATGTTCAAATGAACTGTAATTAGAATCAAAAATGAGTTGTTCATCTGACGCATTTATAGAGCCAAAACTAGGATAATGACCCCCAATAGCCATTTTGTTTATTTTACAAAAACGATCCAATTCTTGAAACATTGACAAGGATTTAATGCTCAAAATTTTAATCAAATCAAAACCCTGATTTTTAGATTTAGATACAAAATCTTCTATTTCAGCTGCATTCCAGTCAAGAGCTCTTGTAATTGGTGGAGCCGAAAGATAGAGCTTAGGATACCAACTTTCTTTGGTATTGTATTTTACTTTCCAATCCACATGCTTCCAATCTCCTCGCATAGAGCGCAATTTGGTAACACCATTTATCAAATTGAGTTTTAGTACATTTTGGAACTCTTCTTCAGTTGCAGGAAAGTGTACGTGCGCATCAGAAATCGAAGGCATCAAAAACTTTCCATTACCTTCAACACGTTTTTTTGTTTTTAACTTAATAGAAGGGCCAATTGCAATAATCTTTCCGTCTTTAACAGCAATTGAAGTGTTCTTTAAAACTGAATTGTTTTTCATTGATACAATAGACACATTTTTAAATACAACATCAGCCTCTTGCGCTTGACATAGGACACAAATTAAGAAAGAAGCAAAAAGGAAAACAGCGGTTTTTTTCATCGTAATTTTTTTATGATTTGGAGACATTTTTTAGCAAGAACAAATTAGCGCAAAAAAATACGCTAAAAACAAATGTATGAATTTTTAGACACTACCAATTAAAAATACGTTAAACTACACAGCAAAACAAGACAACCATTCCAGACCAAAAATCATTTAAAAAATAAAGACAGTCGTTACTAATAATAATTTGTATTTGCGCCATCACTTTGACATCATATCCTAAAAATAACGTTCGTAACACAATCGTAATACACTCATAATATTAAGCCGAATGTAAGTTAACAAGGCAGAAGTACTTTTGAAGTATTAAAATATTAAAAGCTCCTAACAAAAAATAAACCTACAAACTAGTATTATGAAACAGCAACTAACTTTACTTTTTTTACTATTGCAACTTGGCCTTCAAGCGCAGCAACTCAAAGGAATAATAGGAGAAGACAATTGGCTAAATAATTGGACAAACTTTAAACCTGCAATGACCGAATACAACGAAACTACACATTTATTATCAGGTGTAATTAGTAGTGATATGGTGCTAAGCCGCAAAAACACCTACTTATTGACAGGTATTGTTTATGTAACTAACAAAGCTACACTTACAATTGAAGCGGGAACAACCATTAGAGGAGATCAAGAAAGCTGCGGCACACTCGTTATTACAAAAGGTTCAAAAATATTAGCCGAAGGCAACGAAACAGCTCCTATTGTATTTACCTCAAACAACAACCCGATGTCAAGAAAGCCCGGCGATTGGGGCGGGATAATCATTCTTGGTGATGCACCAATCAATAGATTTGGAGGAGTGAGTTATTTAGACCTAAATCTGGATCCTGAAGTGAGCTACTACGGGGGCGCAAATCCTGATGATAATTCTGGAGTTTTGAAGTACGTACGTATTGAATATTCAGGAAGAAAATTAAAAAGCCAAAAAGAGCTAAATGGCTTGTCATTGGCGGGTGTGGGTAATAAAACTAAATTTGAAAACATTCAAATTAGTTTTTCAAATGATGACTCATTTGAATGTTATGGGGGCAGCACAACTCTAAACAAAATAATATCGTACCGAGCAACAGATGACGACTTTGATTTTACACAAGGAGCGCAATCAAAAATAACGAACAGTATTGCTATTCGAGACCCTTTTTCATCAGACGTTGAAGGCTCAAGATGCTTTGAAATTGACAATTATGATAAAATAGAGAACTGCGATTTTACAAAAAAGGCAACAACTATAACTGCCAATAATATAACCCTACTTAATACGCAAGAAAATAATCAAGGACTTGTAAAAGAGGCGATCTTTATTAAAGAGAAATGCACGTTAACACTTGACAATAGCGTTATTAACGGCTTTTCAGCCTTTGCTATTTTGGACTCGAAAATTGGGTCCGAACCTGAAAACCTCAACAGAATTAGTTTTAAAGGAGTTATTGTAAATAATTGCGCCGAAAAAATCATCAGTAAACTCGGAGAAATCAACAGCGAAATTGAAAATTGGTACTCCAAAACATCTTATGCGTTAGAATACAGCAACATTCCCACTTTAGATTTTTTCATTCAGCCTTCCTTAAAAAAGGGCACTGATTTCAGATTAAGGTCATACACAAATATTGCCAGCAATTAAGAACAAAAAGAAGGTTTAAAACTTAATAGATACAACAAAAACAAACTACAAGCACATTATAGCTTGTAGTTTTGTTCATTTATACTACTTTGCTAATACCATAAAAGAATTTTAAACAATTCATAAAGTTGCAATTTAGGCTGTCCATTTGGCTCATAGTTCGTACTTTTAAACCTGACAGCAGTTTGAATACAAAAAAATATAACAATTGTTAATGGTTTTGTTATATTTCTTTATGTAAATTTGTAGCTATAAAAAGTACTAAACCATGAAACCAGACTTATTTCAATCACCAGATTATTATAACTTAGACGATTTACTAACCGAAGAACACAAACTAGTGCGCGATTCTGCACGTGCTTGGGTAAAAAAAGAAGTATCGCCTATTATTGAAGACTACGCACAACGTGCTGAATTCCCGAAACAAATTATAAAAGGTTTGGGTGAAATTGGTGGTTTTGGTCCGTACATTCCTGTTGAATACGGAGGTGCTGGTTTAGACCAAATATCCTATGGTTTGATTATGCAAGAAATTGAGCGCGGAGATTCTGGTGTTCGTTCTACTTCATCTGTACAATCATCGTTAGTGATGTATCCTATTTGGAAATATGGTAACGAAGAGCAACGCATGAAATATTTACCAAAATTAGCTACCGGAGAATACATGGGTTGTTTTGGCTTGACCGAACCTGATCATGGATCAAATCCTGGTGGGATGACAACCAACTTTAAGGACATGGGCGACCATTACCTTTTAAATGGTGCTAAAATGTGGATATCAAATGCGCCGTTTGCTGATATCGCAGTAGTTTGGGCCAAAAATGAAGAAGGTAGGATTCACGGTTTGATTATAGAGCGCGATATGGAAGGTTTCACCACTCCAGAAACGCACAACAAATGGTCGCTTCGTGCATCATCTACAGGAGAATTAATTTTTGACAACGTGAAGGTTCCAAAAGAAAACCTTTTACCAAATAAATCTGGTTTGGGCGCACCACTTGGTTGCTTAGACTCGGCTCGTTACGGAATTGCATGGGGTGCCATTGGTGCCGCTATGGATTGCTACGATACGGCTTTGCGTTATGCTAAAGAAAGAATTCAGTTTGACAAACCGATTGCAGGAACGCAATTGCAACAAAAGAAATTGGCTGAAATGATTACCGAAATCACCAAAGCACAATTGCTAACTTGGAGATTGGGAGTACTAAGAAACGAAGGAAGAGCTACTACAGCACAAATTTCAATGGCCAAAAGAAACAACGTTGAAATGGCAATCAATATAGCTCGTGAAGCCAGACAAATTCTAGGCGGAATGGGAATTACAGGTGAATACTCTATTATGCGCCACATGATGAACTTAGAATCAGTAATTACATACGAAGGAACACATGATATTCACTTGCTTATTACAGGTATGGACATCACCGATATTCCTGCTTTTAAGTAGTAATAAACGTTTATTAAAGTATACTTAAAAATGATAATAGAAGCTTCTTGGAAACAAGAAGCTTTTTTATCTTTACAAAAAATTTCCACACATGAATATTGCTACCATCAACAATAGTATTCAGCCCCAAAAAGAACTATTGTTACAACATTCGCTCTATAATAAAGTAAAAACAATTGCCGATTTACAATGTTTTCTAGAAAACCATGTTTACGCAGTTTGGGACTTTATGTCGCTTTTAAAAGCACTACAGTCTAAATTGACTTGTACCTCTACTCCATGGTTTGCTACACCAAATCCGGAGACGAGATATTTAATCAATGAAATCGTGTTGGCTGAGGAGTCTGATTTGACTTTAGACGGAAAACGTTCTAGCCATTACGAAATGTACATTGAAGCAATGGAAGCATGTCAAGCAGATACTAATGGCATCAAAGCTTTTTTACAAGAAGTAGATTCGTTAAAAAACATTTTTGTTGCGATTAAAACAAGTAATCTTCATCCCAATATTAAAGCATTTTTAGATTTTACTTTCAGAGTAATCGAAGAAGGAAAAGCACATGAAATTGCAGCGGCTTTTACTTTCGGAAGAGAAGATTTGATTCCGAGTATGTTTACTGAAATCTTGAGAAATTTTCAAGCTAATTTCCCTGAAACAGATTTGAGTAAACTCATTTATTATTTCGAAAGACATATCGAACTTGATGCTGATGAACACGGACCAATGGCTATGACAATGATCACTGAATTGTGTGGTAACGATGCTCAAAAATGGTCAGATGTTGAAGAAGTATCTAAAATGGCTTTAGAAAAACGCATCGGGCTTTGGGATGCTATCGAAGAGCAACTACAAGTCGAACACTTGATGACAACTTAAAATAACGCAAAAAGTCCTGATATTTCAGGACTTTTTTTTGTCTCACAATTATTTAGATTTCCAAATAAATCCGTCTAACAGATAATGGGTAAATTGAGGAACCGTCAATAAAGGAACGATTATAATTTGCCATTGCGCCATATCTAAACTAGGACTCGAAAAATGTTCTTGCCACACTAAAACTTCCCATAAATATTCTTCTGAAAAGGCTATCAACAATAGTACTCCAATAAAAACTAGCCAACCTTTACGACCTTTGGCAAAAGCCACAATTCCAGAAGTTCGGCTTTTCTTAAGATGTATGTCGTTAAGATAAATGAGCGCCATATAAGGAATTCCGTGCGCTACTACATTAAGCAAAGTGAAAATGAGATCATTGTTGTAATACACAATACCAAGGTACCAAGACAAAAAAGTACCTGCAATAATGGCATTTTTTGGAAGATTAAAAAATTTTTGTTGGTAGGTTTGAAAAGCCGTTCGAAGCACATAAAACAAGAGAACAAAGCCATAAATCCATCCCAATACTTCGAGAGCAAAGCTGTTTTCTACTCTCAAAAAATCATGTTCTGTAAACCATGTAAAAGCACGCGGACTTGATAAAAACCAATACAACATCGGGTACACCGTTGCCGTGTAAATAAACAAATTATCAAAAAACACAGACAACTTTGTTTTAACTTCTAAACGCGAATACAGTCGCATGAAACCATATTGTTGCCTGATAAAATGAAAGACCGCGATGTAGGCCAAACACGACCAAAAAACAGTACTACCAAAACTAAAAAGCAGCATCCCAATAAAAAAACACACTAAAGGTAAAACCAGCAGCAACGTACGACGCGCCTTGAAAGCTTCAGGTACAAAATACGTTTTAAAAAGTGTAGCATAAACGTGCGCTACATCTATAAAAACAATCAAAAAAAGCCAAGTATAAAAAGAATATTGGTCCTCAATAACTCGGAAGGAATCATGAAAAATAATGACCAACAACGATACAAAAAAAGCTGGAGCCAATATAAAAACGCCATCCGTAAGTGGCTTATGTATCCAAGGTTGACGCATCGAGTATTTGATTTCCGGCTTGAATGCCTTGATGAAACGCTTCTTCAAAAATAGAAATTCCGGCCAAATCAGAGTGAGCAAAGAAAATACGATTAGCTATAGCTTTGGCCGCTTCTACTTTGGCTTTGCCAAAAATAAATCCCGGAACCGGACTAATCATTCCGTGACCTAACAAGTGCACATTGATTTCCTCTGTTTTCGATTCTATATCCGGATGAGCCAGACGCAAATCGTCAAAAACTAATTTTTTCCAATGTTCCTTGTTTTTATAATACAACTCCTTTCGGCTTTTGGCGCAATTATCACTTGAAAAACTATAGTAATAGGTAATCACTTTTTTAGCATGCACTTGCTGAACAGATTGTTGTTGGTCGTAAATATAACCCAAGCCTTTCGCACCCTGAATAACATTATCCCAACACAAAGGATAACTGCCATTATCACCCAAATCATTCACTACCAAAGTAGCCAACAACCAGGGTGCATAATGAAAATCTTGAGCCAATTTTTTACGTTCAGGAAGCAAGTATTGATTAACAAATTGCGGACAAGCCATAATGACTTTTTCTGCAGTAATTTGAATCGATTTATTGTTCACAGCATCAAAAACTGCAACTCGAACGCGATCAGCATCGGGAGTTACTTCGTACACCAAATGCGATTGTAAATTTTTGCCTTTTACATATTTTTTCAAGTGTTGCGCCAATCGGGCATTGCCTTCGGGCCAAGTCAAAACAGTATCGGCGCCATTGGGAGTACTATCGTGTTTTCGCCCTGCAAAGTAATGAATTCCAGCCCAAGCAGAAACAAATTCGATTCCCAAACCAAAATCGTCACGACAACAATAATTAATATATTCTAAAAGTAAAGGTGAGGTAAATTCCTCCAGCGAGCACCACTTGGCCATCGTCATTTGGTCAAGCGCACGTGTTTTGCTATCAGTCGAGGACTTCACTAAAGGGATATCAAAAAGATATTTTCCATCTGCACCTTTAGCAAGTCGAAACTCCTCCATTTGCTTAAAAAAACGCTGCATTTGCGCTTCATCTTCTGGCTTATTCCCAATTCGGGGAAGCAATCCTTCTTGCCAACTGTTGCGGTAAAATAAACGTTCGCTCGGGGCAAATGTCAATTGAGCCTCATCAAAAACAGGAAAACCTTGGGAGTCGTAACCCTGAATAATATTTTCTTCCTGCAAAAACTGCAGTAATTTAGTATCTGATTTATTAGGTAGAGGCAAATAATGCGCTCCCAAAGGAAATTTTGAATATTGATTTTCGCCATTTGATGAATTGCCTCCTACTTCTTTTTCAAGTTCAACGAGTAAAAAATCAGTTTCGCCCCGTTTGCTGAATTCTCGTGCGGCACTCAAACCAGAAATTCCGCCTCCAACAATCAGGTATTTTACTTTTAATTGTTCGCTTACCTTAGGGAAATTCTTGCTGCGTAGGCGGTGCCCTAGAATATGATTGGTTCCTGTGATCCGAAATATAACTGACAGTGCCTTCTCTTTACACGCTTGCAAAAATGGAGTAATCAATACTACTGCTGCAGCTGATTTTAGAAAAAATCGTCTCGAGAACTTATAATTTTCCCCACTCTTCATCAAAATAGCGTACTAAAATTTGGTTGTCTAAACGATTAATTTCGACTTCATTTGAAATCATATCTTTAGCAAAATAATTGAATTGGTCGAACTGGTAATTATAAAAACGTAGCTTTTCAGCTCGTCTGTTTACGGTATTAAAAGTAGTTTCGAAACTGTTTATTGCAATCGAAAATCCCCATTCGCCAAACGAAGGTACATACGCGTGATAAGCATCAACCTGCGGAAAAGTTTCGGCCAAGGTTTTGTTGATACACCAAAAAGACTTCGGTGCAAAAAACGGAGAAGTCGTTTGCACCACGATTACTGCATCTTTAGCCAAAATCGATTTTATTGTATTGTAAAAGTTTAAAGAATACAATTTGCCCAAGCTGTAATTAGACGGATCCGGAAAATCAATCACCACGACATCAAACTTTGATTGGGTACTTTTGGCCCAAACAAAAGCGTCTTGATTCAAAACCTGTACCTTAGGATTGTTTAGTGCATTTTCATTAAAACCAGTCAAAATAGAATTGGTTTTGAATAATTTAGTCATCCCCTCATCTAAATCTACCAATGTAATTTTTTGAACTTCGGGGTATTTCAAAATTTCGCGAACCGCAAGTCCGTCACCACCACCAAGAACTAAAATATTTTTAGCGGTTTTTGCCATTGCCATAGCAGGATGTACTAAGGCTTCATGATAGCGGTACTCATCTTTAGAACTGAATTGTAAATTGTTATTCAAATACAAGCGGTAATCACTTTTATTATGCGTTAGCACAATGCGTTGGTAAGGCGTTGTGTTAGAGTAAATGATATTTTCGCCGTACAAATTACCTTCTGTATAGGACAAAATCGAATCAGAAAAAAAAGCGACTACAACTAATGTTACAAAAGCACCAACAGCTTTAAATCGCAATAAATAGACATTTTTAAGCTCTTTCTTCAAGCTAAAGCACAATACAATAGCAATACTGATATTGATCATACCAAAGAACAAAGACGTCCCCATAATTCCCAATTTGGGTACCAATACCAGCGGAAATAAAATAGAAGCCAAAAGCGCTCCGATGTAATCAAAAGTAAAAACATTGGATACTAAATCTCTAAAGGCTACTTTATCTTTGAGAATATTCATCAAAAGCGGAATTTCGAGCCCAACCAAACAACCCGTGATAAAAACCAACAAGTATAAAATGAGCTGAAACGAGTACACGCTTTCGAACAATAAAAAAAGCACCACCGAGCTCAAACCGCCAATTAGACCTACGAGAATTTCGATTTCAACGAAGGTATTGAGCATGTTTTTGGTTAAAAACTTCGCAAAATAAGAACCTACTCCCATTGCAAATAAGTACACCCCAATTATGAATGAAAATTGTTTTACCGAATCGCCAAGCAAATAACTCGCCAAAGTACCAGCCACAAGTTCATAAACCAGTCCGCAGGTTGCGATGGTAAAAACAGCAAAAAGAAGTAAATATTCAAATTTTAAAAATTTTTTACCCATGAATTGCGGCACTAATAATCATAGAGAAACCAATAATAAGTGCACCAAATACAATGGCAACGGCCATATTATTCTTTTCGGTAATTTCTTTCCAAGTATTTTCAGGAGTTAGTTTCTCGATTATGTAATAAGCAATTAAAAGGATTATAATTCCTAAAAGAGAAAATACCAAAGAGTTTAAAATAGGTTTTGATGTAAGAAAGTCCATAGGTTCAAATTTTAAAAGTTATTTATGATAAAAACGGTTAACGCTACCGCGTGCATTTGACTCGGGTTTATATTTTTCGGTTGTTTCGCAATCGCACAACTGACTTCCTGAGGTATTGTAGTACACAAACAAGAGGTAAAAAAACAAACCAATACCCAATGACAGGTAGTTATTTTTAATGTAGTTTAGTATATTTTCCATGCTTTATGAGTTGTATTCAGAGTAACTGCTATCTGCCCAGCGGCGTTCGTCGAAATTGCGTTCTAAGTAAAACAAGCCTACCAAAACCACAATCATGCAAATTAAAACAATCCAGATGTTGCGTGATGAAGGTTCGCTCCAAACTGCTTTCACCTTGATAAAATCGCTAGTTACATCCTCAGGAGCTTTCATCGAGCTAATTGTTAAATGGTATTGACCTGCTGGCACACCACACAAATTAAAACTCTCGCTATTCGAACCTTCGGACCAGGACTCGCCTTCGGTATAACCAGAATAGTATTCGATGTCTTTGCTGGCATAAACCTCATCGCCTGTTTTTTCGTTGACCAAAGCCACTTGCACATTCACCCACGAATTACTAACGGGTGCATACAATTCAACCGAAAGCGGCGCCGCACTACCTTGAAGGGTAAAACTTGGACTAACAAAATCTTTAGTTGTAGCGCTAACCAAAGGCAACTGCGTATCGAGGACATTGGCTGCCACTCGGTCTTTATTGAAGTACCAATTCGATATGATAATTAAAAGTGCCACGACACAAAAAGTGATTGCCAATTGACGCAAATCGATCAGGAACGGTTGCACCAAACCTACACCTGCTTTGTTGGGTAAGGTTGGGTTATCAAAAGCTTTTTTGACTGCTGATTTTTTGATGTGCTCGCCTTTGTAGGCAGTTTGTCCATTTGATTTTCGTTCAAAGGACAAAAGAAAAGGCGGATTAACATACTCAATCAACTCGGCCTTTTCGAAGATATCAAAATCAAAAAAACCACGAGCGGCTCTCAGTTTTGGATACGAATAACAGCTATAGCTTAAATCTTCGTAGTCGACTGATCTTGGATGGTTGCCAACCTTTTTATCAAACTGAATTTCTTCAAGCCAAATCCAATGACCTGCAGCTTCAGATAAATACGCAAAATCATCTTTGCTTTGCAACTGGTACTCTGCCCAAGCAAAACCGTCGTATTCTTTAATGAGTAAACCCGTAACGGTGTACTCTTTATCATTAAAAACACCTATTTGACCTACCTCCAAATGTTCATCAAAAACAAAAGGCCTTAGTTGGTCTCTAAATCGCAAACCATCTCGATCTTGATACACGTATACGCAATTGGTACATGCGTATATG
>CAZMHK010000092.1:0-12817 GCA_964566045.1 uncultured Flavobacterium sp. | reverse complement strand
GTACTTGTTGTTTCGTTATATGGTCAAAATTAATAATGATTTGCTCTTTATCAAATTGTTTGCCGTTTACGGTTGCAATGCTTTTCGCAATTCCTTCAGTAGCATTTTGTGGTGCTGTGACTTCAAAAAACACCAATTGCTCGCTGCCTTTTTTGGCAATTTCAAACGGAATAGTAGTTGGGCTAACTTTCCAGGTTTTTGGTACTTCGAGGGTTAAGGTTCCTTTTACGGCATCTTTGCCCGCTTTGATTTTTACACCAATGTACTTGGATTTGTTGTCTCTAAAAAGTACAACTTTGTCTGTGATTGAAGTGGTAACGTCCGGCACCACATCAAGATAGTTATAGATTTCTCCTTTCACATCATCATTGTATTTGTAAACGACAGTACGTTCAAAAGGAAGTGTAATTCCATTAACTTGAAGGTTAAAAATCACTTTCGCTTCGCGGATAATATCAGGAATACCAATGTTTTCTTGCTTATTTACAGCATACATGCCAACGGTTCCGTTTTCATTCAACCAATAAGGAAACGTATAGTTTGTTGTTTCTGGTAATTTTAAGTCGATCGTAAAATTTTGAACAATGTTATTTTTTAACTCTTTTTCTATTGTGGTCGTACTTTGTTCTGGTAGTGTAGTTAAACTTTGCAATAGTAAAGTTGCATTACTACGGTTGATAGCCTCCATTTTTAATTTCAATACACTTCCTGGAGTAGTTTCTTGAGTAGGAGAAACGGCTTCAAGGTACAAGCCTGCGCAGGCCGCAATTAGTTCTTTCACTGCAGCAGCTTTTAAAGGAGCCCACTGTTTGTCACCTAAAGCGGTCATCATGCTGTATGCTGTGGCTAAAGCTGGAATACTTGCCGCTGGATTTTTATGATCAAAATCTTTGGCAATGGTAGACAATAATTCACCAATTGGTTTGCCGCCTTTCACGCGATTCCAAGAGGTATCAATTCCTTCAAAAAGTGATTTTTTATCTTTTAAAGGAGTACCGTTTATAAATTCGAGATACTCTGTTTCTTCGCCACGAGCGCCTGTGCTTCCAAATCCTTGCGATTGATGACGGCTGCGACTCAAAGCTGCAATTTCTTGGTTTGATTTGCCAATACCTGTAAAATACACACCCGTTTGTAAAGCAATTAGATTCGTTTTGTCAGCAGCATTAAATTTTTCGATAGTGCCGTAAAACCACCACGATGTGTTAAAAAATTGTCGTTTGGTTTGCCACGGTTGTACCCATTTTAATTGTTCAGGAAAACGATTTGGGTTTGCAGCCTCTTTAAAACTTTCAACACTTAACATGGCAGATGCGGTATGGTGCCCGTGTGTGGTGCCGGGTGATCTATGGTCAAATCGATTTACAATAACATCAGGTTGAAATTTACGGATAGCCCAAATTACGTCGGCTAGCACTTGTTCCTTGTCCCAAATGGCAAGAGTTTCGGTAGGATTTTTAGAAAAACCAAAGTCATTAGCACGAGAAAAAAACTGTTCTCCTCCATCAATTTTTCTAGCTTCAATCAGTTCTTGAGTGCGAATTACGCCTAATAATTCTCGTAGTTGTGTGCCTATTAAATTTTGTCCACCATCGCCACGAGTCAGGGATAGGTAAGCAGTTCTTGCTTTTTGATCATTAGCCAAATACGAAATTAATCGCGTATTTTCATCATCAGGATGTGCAGCAATATAAAGCACTGAGCCTAAAAAATTTAATTTTTCAATTTGGTTATAAATTTCTACACTATTTAATTTAGCAGGCTGCTGAGCGTGTAGGGTAGGAGTACAAAACAAAATACAGGAAAATAATGGAACTAGCTTTTTAAACATTCTTTTAAAATTTAGTTGGCAGTAGCTTCAAATGTAGGAATTAAATATTTTTTGTAGAAATGTTTTCACTTTTCTTTAATGCTCAATTGTTTTTTTAACAAAAAAAAGAGAGAAAACAGCTTTTGTTATCTCTCTTTATTGTTTTGGTCAATGTTGCGTTAGTCTCTATCATGACCTCTTCCGCCTCTTCCGTGATTATCATGACCCCTTCCTCTGTGATCATCTCTATCATCTCGATCATATTTTCGTTTATCTACATAATTGTTAGTTATATAAACATCGCGATCATTGCGACCTCTGCTATGTTGTGGTCGACCTTTGTAACCATGATAATATTTAATTTTATGTGTTTTAAAGTTCGCATAAGGTCTTGATCCGCGGTAATCAGTTAATACTACTTTATAGCCTCGATATAAATCAAAGTTACGGTATCTGTATGGTAAAGTTCTTGATCGAACCCATCTTCCATCTCCAAAATAAATAAATTGAGTAGCTCGAACATCATAGTAGGCTTCAATATCAGGGATATAGTAAAATGCTGCATCGTTATAACCAACTGGACCCCATTCAGGAGCTTGTCCTATATTTACATTAACAGATACTTGTGCTTCGATGGTGCTGCTTGCAAAAAGTAGTAAGGCAGCAACTAGTAATTTATATGTTTTCATGATATGTTATTTTAGGTTTAAAATTTAGTGGCAATTGCATTTTTGAAATATTTCTTTTATCGAATTTTCAACAACTGTGCCAAAGTTGAATTCAATTGGCTGGATTTTGTGTAAATCATTTAAAATCAATGATTTGTTTGTAAAAATAATCTAAAAAAAATATTTTTACGAATAATTTTCGTCCTTGAGGCTTCTTCAAAAGGTAGAAAATTAAAGTATCGATTAGTATTTTTTGTCCTTAAGATACTGAGAAATGTTTAGTTCTTCAATTGACGGTATTTTCTCTACAACCTGTAATTAACAATTCGAGGTTTGGCCAATTCAAAATCTTGAAGCCTAAAGTCGGTAGTTTCTAATTCGTTAGTTTTAAAGATGTCATTACCATTTCCGGGAATTGATGGGTAATAAGAAAGTGAGATTTGAAAAGCGCTAAAAACCAAATAATCATTGTTGATGATGAAACCAATACTTAATTTAGAGTAAACTTTACTTTTTAATAAACTTTGTTGTGGTGTTCCTAAGGTGGCTGCAGAAAAGTTAAAATAAGGATTTAATCGAAATCCCCATAAATTCCAAGGCGAGTACGATTGGGTCTGCAAAACAATTCTTGCTTTTTGTGTGCCATAACGTGCTGCATTAAATCCGCTAAGGCCTTCGTTTTGGTTTATAGAGAGTTGATCGCCAATTATAGCTGATCGATGGCCACCTAAAACAATTTGTGGTTGAATAAATTGACGCAGTTTCCACTTACCTAAATTAATCAGATTTGTAAAATAATTAGCTTCGAATGTAAATGCTGATTGTTGTGTTTTTGACACATCAAAAAATGATCCCCACTCCATATTACCACTCAAAAATCCCCAATCAAAAAAGTGACCAAAAGCAGCTCGCGCTCCAGCATAAAATCGATGGGATTTATTTTTATATTGATAACCTGCAGTGATACCGTAGATTTTGCCTGTTGGCACGTCTTCAATAATTCCGTTTTGAAAAATGTAGCGGTCCCGTACGAATCGGCGCGAATTGATACCAATTCCTATAAGAGCCAATTTTTCATTTGAATAAAAATCTTCAGGATCATAAATTGAACTAGGACTTTCATTGTACTTTAGGTTCAAATAGCGCGAGCTAAGAATTAGTTTAGAACTTCTATCATCAACTGATTTTCCTTCAAAAATTGAAAACGCTCTTCCGAGCCAAATATCTTGAGTATTGAATTTGAAATTTTGAAATTCAAAAACTTGTGAAGCATCAGGAAGTGTATCTTTTCTAAAAGTTTGATCGAATAAAATTCCTCCCGCATATCGTGCAACTGGCGAGTAAAATGGACGTTCAATAGCAATACCTTTGTTATAAAATCCGTCTAAATCCAGACGGTATTTAACATCGGTACTCACAAATGAATTTTTGATACTCGGAATTCGGTAACGAAGGTCGTAGCCCGTTTTTCCGTCATCAAATCGGTTGGTAATTTTATTTTGAAACTGATGTCCAGAACCTAAAAAATTACGTTCGTTCAATTCAAAATTGAGTCTAGAACTGGATAAAGAACCTCGCGGAAGCATACTCCAAGAATCGATTACTCGAATGGTTACATCAACAGAGTCGGCACTTGTTTTACTACTATCAGGTGTAATATCAACTCTATTTATGTAGCGTTGTGCACGAATCAAACGCTCTGATTCTCGGACAAGAAGCGAGTCAAAAGGTTTATTTTTTTTAATCAATAGCAAATTTAAAATCGCCAATCGACTGGTTTTGATGTGTGCTCTGTTCCCCACTTTTTCTGCCCAGCGAGTTGGTTTTTTTAGCGTATCGATATCTGAGTATCCAAAAGGATCAAGCGTTACAATATTTATTTTGCGAATAATTTTACCTTCAAACGGACTGTATTTTTTTTGTGTTTGAGGTATGCTTCGGCTACGAATGGTATTTCTTTTAAAAACTAATTTGTGTAACAATTTGTTAAACTTGTTCTTTTTTGAAAAAGCAGAAATATTTTTAGCAATGGTTGTCGAATCTTTTTTTGGCTCTTTCTTTTGTGCAAACGACGATGATGTTCCTAAAAAGAACAACAAGGAGCAAATAAATTTAAAAAGCGTATTCATAACGTAGCTGTGCCTGCAAATAATGAGTTTTGACAAAATAAGGAACATTCATTTGCAATACAATTTTGAAGCAATTGCTAAGATACTATGTTTTGGGAATATTTGTATCCGTTATAGTGGTGGTTTCAGTAAAAACAGGCACCGGCACATCTGCTTTAATGACATTAGTTTTTGGTTCGGCATCTTCTTCAGAATCAAAAAGGGGTAGTTTAATATTGCGCCAGGTGTAGGTTTTAGGTAAATGATCGCCCATCAAATATCCCCAAGGTTCTAATGATTCGATTCGGTCAAAAATTACCTTTAGTACAGCAAGTATTGGCAATGCCAAAAACATTCCCGAAACTCCCGCAATTGCTCCTCCAATAATGATGGCTATGATGGATATGAAAGCGTTGATTTCTACTTTTGAACTTACAATCATGGGTACTAAAATATTGTTATCAATTAATTGTACCACGACCGTAACCACAATCACTCCTATTATCACTGATAAATCTGGAGACCCTGTCAATGATGCTACAATACTAAGAGCGCCTGCAAATAGAATTCCGATATACGGAATCAAATTTAAGATGCCCGTAATGATACCAAGAAGAATTGCATATTTTACACCGATCAACATAAAGCCAATGGTTGTCATGGTTGCCACACAAATTAGTTCAATTATCAAACCAACAATGTAGCTATTTATTGCCATGCGGATGTTGGTTAAAATATCTTTTAATTGAGCATGGTTTTCTTTACTGACTAGTTTTCCTAAAAACATCAAGAAATGGGTACGGTACAAAAGAATTAGAAAAGTATAAATTGGAATTAAAGTGAGATTTAATAAGGTATCTGTGAATGACATTAGCGTTGTCCCAATTATTTCCTTTCCTTTTTCCATAGAATCTTCTGTTGCAGTATCTATGTATTCTTTTTGTTCAGAAGAGCTGAGATTAAAATTAGTTCGAATATAATCTTGAATATTTGCCAAATGAATGGTTAGATTTTTTTCTATTTTGTCATAATCCTCAGTAAAATCGCTAATTTGGAAGGAAAGAAAAACAAATAATCCAACAAAGAATAATACGAACAGAATAACGGCAATCATTACAGCTAGTACGTTTGGGAATCGTAATTTTGATTTCAAAAACTGAACCATCGGATACAGTAAAATAGCAAACAAAAACGACATAATAATGGGCACGAGTATCCCTTGACCAATGTAAAATACAAATAGCAACGAAATTAATGCTAGTAAAAGGAAAGTAAGTTTTGCGTAAAAAGGGAGTTGTATCGTCTTGCTCATTTGTAATCGTTTTAAGGTGAACTAAAGTTAGGAAACTAAATTTTGAAAGAGCAAAGATGAAGCAAAAAAGAACTAATTTATTACATATTTTGAATTGAAATTTACAGAATTATAGTTTTAAAAAGAGTTAAAAATTTTGATTTATTCTTGACTAATCAATAAAATCTTGATCGTGAAATTCATTTTTAAGGATAGAAATTCCTTTTTGCAAAAGTAAGTTATTCGGAAAAATAATGCGTTCGCCATCAATGGTGCGCAAAAAAACATGAAAAGCGCCTATATCTTCAATTTCTGCTTGAATAGGGAAGTCTTTGTCGTGAATTTTAATTACATCTCCAATTTTAAACGGAAACGAAAAAAATAGAATAATGCCAGAGGTGATATTGCTTAAGATAGACCATTGCGCAAACATGGCGACACCTACAACTGTTGTAAAGGAACTCAAGGCAATAATAATGTCTTTTGCTTGAACTCCCCAAACGATAATTAGTGCAATGGCTAATAAAATATTCAAA
Organism: uncultured Flavobacterium sp.; assembly: GCA_964566045.1. Taxonomy (GTDB): domain Bacteria; phylum Bacteroidota; class Bacteroidia; order Flavobacteriales; family Flavobacteriaceae; genus Flavobacterium. Next base: position 6,404 of record CAZMHK010000092.1, on the reverse strand, counting down.
AACAAATGAAGGTATTTAATAACAAGATTTGTTCTGTGCTCGATAGTTTGATTGGATTGCGCGTATCGACGAACTAATTTAGTAGTTATTAGTCGTAGAATTATGAAAATAAAGGCAATGACACCACTTGAAACAAGTTCTCGTGAGTATTCTTGGAAAAGAGATAAATTCATACTAGTTACGGTAATTGGTTTAAATAGTCAAATACTTTAGAAGTTGGTAAGCCCATAATATTGGTGTAGGAGCCTTCAATTTTAGCCACTCCAATAAAACCAATCCATTCTTGAATGCCATACGAACCCGCTTTGTCATAAGGTTTGTAATTTTCAACATAATAACGAATCGCTTCATCGCTCAAATGATGGAATGTGACTTTGCTATACTCATGCAATACGCTTGTTTTTACATTTGTTTTAAAACAAACCGAGGTAATAACTTCGTGCGTACTATTTGATAATGATTGTAAAATAGATATGGCCTCTTGTTCGTTTTTTGGTTTACCTAAAGCCTGGTTTTGATGCCAAACAATGGTATCACTGGTAATTAAAATTTCATTGTCAATCAACTCATTTTCAAATGCTTTTGCTTTCAAGACAGCCAAATAATCAGTTATTTCATGTGCTTGCAGGTTTTCTGGATATACCTCGTCGGTATCTTTCAATCGAATTTGAAAATCCAAACCTAAATCATGTAAAAATTGTTGTCTACGAGGAGATCCTGAGGCAAGAATTAACTGGTATTTTTTTAATTTTTCCTTAAGCATTGTAATGTAAATTAAAATTGATTATCGCAATTGAAAGGATTCCAAAAAACAAGACCCATTTGAGCACTGAACTTAGCAACTGAAAATCGGTTTTACTTTTTGCAGACCACATCTTGATAGTAAAATAAAGTAACGGACCTGCCACAAAAAGCAGCAAAAACACCACAACAAAAAGCAATTCCATCAAATACATGTTAATGTAGCGCATTAAAATAAATAGGGGAGCAATACTGAGTACAAAAACCAGTTTGCTTGTTTTTGAAGCGCCTAAAACAATAGGTAGCGTTGTCATTTGTAGTTGGGCATCTCCATCTAAATCTTCTAAGTCTTTAACAATTTCACGTAAAAAGTTAATGATAAATGCAAAGATGGCATAGTCAGTTAAAATAGAGAAAAAGAGACGCATTTGCTTTTGATTATCCAAGCCAGTTGCAGGATACAAGTCAAAAACGCCAATTATCATGATACTTACAGATAACAAAAGTGCAACAATAATATTGCCCAGCAGTAGCATTTGCTTTAAGCTTGTAGCATAAAAATAAAGAGTAGCAGCAATAAATATAAATACTGCCGCAAAGCTAGGTTTCATAATTACGTTGGATAAATAAAATCCAATTGCAACCCCAACGGTAGTTAACGCAACATAATAATTGTAAGCATTTTTTTCAGATATATAAGTACCTATAATCTTTTCGGTAGGTTTATTAATGCTGTCCGTTTCTTGATCAAAGATGTCATTAATTACGTACCCACCTGCGGCAATGAACACCGTTGCAAGCACTAATAAAACGTATTGCCAATCAGCAAGAGCCAAGGGTATAGATTGCCATTTAAAAAAAGCAAATCGAAATAGCAACTGCATTAAGGCCAGCATGGCAAGGTTTTGAAAGCGAATAAGACGGAGAAAGTTCTTCATTTGTACTACCATTTTCTTTTAATCGTGCTTTCCGTCAAAATGTTTCGTCCACTTTCCTTGTACACGCATTACTTGCTCAATTACATCACGGACAGCGCCTTTACCGCCGCTTTTATGTGAAATGTATCCTGAAATTTCTTTAATTTCGGGACTAGCATCTTGAGGGCAAGTGGCTAAACCTACCAATTTCATCACGTGATAATCCGGAATATCATCACCCATGTACAAAACTTGCTCTGGAGTAATATTATGAATATTGGCGTATTCATTAAAAGTCGCCACTTTATCTGGTGTTCCCAAATAGATGTCTTTAATTCCTAAATTATTTAGGCGTATGCGTACTCCTTCATTGCTGCCGCCTGAAATAATACAAACGTTATAACCGCTTTCAATAGCAGCTTTCATAGCATAACCGTCTCTTATGTGCATGGTTCTTAACATTTCACCTTCGTTGTTTACTAATACAGAACCATCTGTTAATACACCATCAACATCAAAAATAAAACTAGTAATGTTGTTCATTATTTCTTTATAGCTTTTTGCCATTTTCTTGTATTGATTGAGTTAATAACTGGTAAATTTCTTTTTGATGTGCTTCTTTCAAAAAATCAAGATGCGTTTTAATTGTTTTTTGGTCGTTTCGTTTTGCAGGTCCTGTTTGCGCTTCATTCGGTGAAAGGGTTTGAATTTTCTCTGCTGTTTCTTGTATTAGCGGAGCTAAAATATCAAAGGGGACCTGATTTTCTTGACAAATTTTTGATGCAATTCCGTACAAGTGATTTGTGAAATTATTAGCAAAAACAGCAGCAACATGCAGTGCCTTACGTTGTTCCGTATTAATGGCAATTACTTTGTCTGATAGTGCTTTACCTACCTTTTGTAACAAGTAAAAGTCGGTTGGGTTTTCACTTTCAATGCAAATTGGAATTTGTTTGAATACAATTGGTTTGTTTTTTGTGAAAGATTGCAGCGGATAAAACACACCTTTTCTGTTATTTTCATGAAGCGAATTTATAGGTAGTGCTCCTGAGGTATGCACTACTAATCGATTCTTAAATGGCAACTCAGCCGAAACAGCTTCGATCGCGTCATCCGACACGCAAATGATGTAAAGGTGGGCTTCTTTGAGATTGTTTAAATCTGAGGTCACTAAATTCCATGAAATGATGGGTGTTACGTTGGCAGGATTTCTAGAAAAAACCTGTACCAATTCTACATCAGTTCCTTGCAATTTGGCTTCTTCAAAGGCTTTGATTAAATGCTGGGCTACGTTTCCTGAGCCTATAAGTACTACTTTGGTCATTACGCAAAAGTAGAAAAAAATGTAGTAAATATGGGCTTTTGCTTACTTGTTTTAACATAGCGTAGTCTTCTTTAGCTTTGGAAATAAAACAGCTCGATTTTCACACTCTTAATTTTGATTTAATTAACAAATGTGCGATTCGGGAACTCAACATTTTTAAGTACTTTTGTGGCACTTTTACAAAATATAATCCCATAAAAATGGAGAAAAAAATCCTTTCTTTTTTGTTTTCAACTCGCTTGATGGCTGTTTTGTTTATAGCTTATGCCGTTGCAATGGCTACCGGAACTTTTATTGAAAGCAAGTACAATACTGATACATCAAAAATTTTGATTTACAATGCGTGGTGGTTTGAAGCTATACATGTTTTTTTCGTAATCAATTTTATAGGTAATATTAAGCGCTACCAACTTTTGAAGAAAGAAAAGTGGGCCACTTTGTTATTGCATTTATCTTTTATTCTAATCATTTTAGGTGCTTTTGTTACACGCTACATCAGTTATGAGGGTGTAATGCCTATCCGCGAAGGAGCTACTGAAAATCAAGTTTTTTCAGAAAAAACTTTTTTGACCGTATTTGTTGATGGAGAGTTTAAGGGTGAAATGAGACGAAGAGTTTTCGAAGAAAAGGTCTTGTTTTCTCCAGTGACCTCAAATGATTTTAGCTTTTCAGGAAAATTTGCTGATACTCCTTTTGAAGTGAAATATGAAAATTTTGTAATGGGTGCTACGGAGTACGTTAAAGAAGACCCGAAAGGAATTACATACTTAAAAATAGTTGAAGCAGGTGATGGAGGGCGTCACGAGCATTTTTTAAAAGAAGGTGATGTTCAAAACATCCACAACGTACTTTTTGCATTAAATAAGTACACTGATGGGGCCATTAACATTTCTACGACTGGCAAAGAATATACGATTCAAATGCCATTTGAGGGTAACTTTATGCGTATGGCTGATAAATTACAAGGAAAGGTGACTAAAGATATCGTGCAGCCTTTGATGCTACGATCGCTTTACAGTGTTGGTGAAATGCGCTTTGTTTTTCCTGATCCAGCAATCAAAGGAATTATTGATTATAAGTCTAATAATGACTTTAAAGCTAAGACACACGAAGATGCGGTGACGGTAAAATTAATGGCCGAAGGACAAGAGCGAACCGTAACGGTTTTAGGTTCGAAAGGTAAAGTAGGAGAGCCGAAAACTGTAAAAATAGGAAACATCGATTATTCTTTCTTTTACGGAAGTAAGGCTTATGTTTTGCCGTTTAAAATTAAATTAAACGATTTTATTGCGCAAAAATATCCGGGTACAGAAAAGAGTTATTCTTCATTTGAAAGTAAAGTAACTGTGCAAGATAAGGAACCGTTTGATGCACGCATTTATATGAATCATGTTTTGGATCATGATGGCTACCGTTTCTTTCAGTCTGGTTTTGATCCTGACGAAAAAGGGACTATTCTATCTGTTAATCATGATTTCTGGGGTACCGGATTAACATATGCAGGTTATTTTATTTTATATTTTGCAATGATGGCCATTTTGTTTACCAAACATTCTCGTTTTGCTGATTTGAAAAGAAAATTAGATATTGTAAAATCGAAAAAAGCTAAATTACTTTCGGTGTTACTTCTTCTTTTGAGTTTTAACTCTTTTGCACAAGAGCAAGAGCACAAGCATGAAGAGCATAGTGCGCATGACGGACACGCGCATTCTGAAGCATCAAGTAGCACGGCCGCTCCTCAACATGCCAATCATGCTAAGAAAAAATTGAGCCAAGAGGAACTTCTTGCTTTTATCATGAAGAACAAAGTCAGTGAGGATCATGCAGCTAAGTTTGCTCGTTTGGTTATTCAGGATGCAGGAGGACGTATGAAACCAATCAATACATTCTCTTCTGAATTGTTGCGAAAAGTAAGTCAAAGCAATTCGTTTAATGATTTGAATTCGGATCAGTTTTTTCTATCCATAACACAATATGCTAATTATTGGATTGATATTCCTGTGATCCATTTGCGACGCGGAAACGATAGCATCAGAAAAATTATCGGGGTAGATAAAAAAGCAAAAGTTGCTCCATTCGTAGCATTTTTTGATGAAAAAGGAAACTATAAACTTTCGAAATACCTAGACGAATCTTATAAAGCAGCTAATCCGAATCAATTTGAAAAAGATTTTATTGAAACAGATAAAAGAGTTAATTTGATGGAGGCAGCTTTGAGTGGTAGAATCCTAAAGATTTTCCCTATTCCTAACGATCCTAATAACAAATGGGTTTCCTTTTTAGAATTGAATGAGGCCGGATTTAAAGGTATGGAGGCAACTTATACCAAGAGTGTTTTACCGTTGTATTTTGGTGCACTTGCAGGCGCAGCTACTACAGGTGACTTTAAAACTTCTGATGATTTAGTTGAAAGTATTACTGGTTTTCAAAAACGTTTTGGTAGTAAAGTTAGACCAAGTGAAGACAGAATCTCTTCGGAAATAATGTACAATAAGTTTGATATTTTTAATAAACTTCAAAACTGGTACATGTTGGGGTCTATTTTAATGTTGTTGTTTACCATTTTACAAATTTTTAAAGAGCGCAAATGGCTTAATTTTTCTATCAATGCCATGCACCTTATTATTGGTTTGTTTTTTGCGCTGCATACTGTAGGTTTAATTGCGCGATGGTATATTTCAGGCCATGCACCTTGGAGTAATGCTTATGAATCTATAATTTATATTGCTTGGGCTACTATGTTTTTTGGATTGGCTTTTGATCGTAAATCAAAACTTACGGTAGCTTCATCTGCTTTTGTAACTGGAATGATTTTGTTTGCAGCAAACTTGAATTGGATTGATCCAGAAATCGCCAACTTACAACCTGTTTTAAATTCTTATTGGTTAATGATTCACGTAGCAGTTATTGTAGGAAGTTATGGTCCATTGGCTTTAGGCATGATTCTAGGAGCAGTAGCCTTATTGTTAATCTTGTTCACCAATGAAAAGAATAAAGTAAAAATGGATTTAAACATCCAAGAGATAACGTACATTAATGAAATGGCATTAACGATTGGTTTAATAATGCTTACCATTGGTAACTTTTTAGGAGGTCAGTGGGCTAACGAAAGTTGGGGCCGTTATTGGGGTTGGGATCCAAAAGAAACGTGGGCGTTAATTACTATTATGGTATATGCTTTTGTGATTCATGCGCGATTTGTTCCTTCATTACGAGGTAAATGGATTTTCAATCTGATGAGTATGTTTGCTTTTATGTCAACCTTATTTACGTATTATGGTGTCAATTTCCACTTAGTAGGATTGCATTCGTATGCTAGCGGTGAGGCTCATTCATTAAATTGGATTTACTACTCGATAGGTGCTATTGCTCTATTTGGAGCGATATCATATCCTAAATATAAGAAATATTATACAAAATAA
>CAZMHK010000091.1:0-12898 GCA_964566045.1 uncultured Flavobacterium sp. | reverse complement strand
GACTTAAAATAAATACATAATCAATATTTAAAAGATTCTTTTTTACACATTCAACAAACAAAAATATTATTAAACCTTACTATTTTTAGGGTATTACATGAAAAAATATTTCAAAACAACATTAAAAACCATAAAAAACAAATTAAAAATAAATACACCCCCATAAAATTATGGGTATGTATTTATTATTTAATTTTAACAACATAAAACACTTTGTGAAAAGTACTATAGCCTCGCCCAAAAAACAGAAAAACATGACTCATAGTTTTAAGAAAATATTAAAACAAAATAAATTCCTTTTCCTTACTTTAGATACATGAAAAAATCACCACTACATTTCTTGGTATTTCTTTTCTTTGTTGCCTACTCTTTTGTTTGGGTTACGAACCATATTATCCGTATTGAATCTTCCTTCCAAAAAAATTCAATTGAGCAAATAGAAAAAGATATGGAGGAGAAATTAATTGATGAACAAAGTAAAATTGGTTTATTACGTATTTTCGCGAATAGCTTAGTCGATTTAACAATAAAAACAGATGTTTTAAAATATAATCAATTATCAACATTTTCTAAAAAAGAATGTTTTTTAAAAATAGTAACGCCGCCTCCCATTGCTTAAAATTCAATTAAATGAGAGCATTTGTTAAATATAAAATCAAATAATATGAAAAGTCTATTCCAACTAATACTTATCGGTTGTACTTCAATTAGTTTTGCACAAACACGGGATTTAGTACAACACAATGGGTCAAAAATCGAAGTTAATTACATAAAAACAGCTAACGATATTGTTTATTACTCATCAGCAAATAGCAGCGAAGAAAAAGCTATTAGTAAATTTGCAGTAGCACAAATTCAAGAAAATGACAAATCAAGTAGTAAAACTATCAGCGAAAAAGTAAATATTACAGGCGCTGCGGATTTCGAAAAGGTGCGTGTAATAAGTACACAACAAACAATTGGCCTAAAAAACATGGGCACAATTAGTAGTTTTTTAGGAAAAACAAAAGGCGATACCGACCAAGCTTTTAAAGATCAGGCACTAAAAAGACTTCAACAATTGGCTGCTGAAAAAAACGCCCCTTTTATTGTAATAACATCCAATAAGTCGCAAAATTTAAAAGCAGAATTGTACGGATACTAAAACAAACCGGAATATTAAAAATAAAACCGATGATAGCGTGATTTTCTCAAACTATCATCGGTTTTTTATATAAAAAATAAAAAAGATTATTCTCCCACTACCACTGATTTCATATTCAAAAACTCCTTCAATCCCATGGCACCTAATTCTCTGCCGTAACCTGATTTTTTTATACCTCCAAAAGGTATTTGTGAGTCTGAGCGGACTAGAGAATTTATAAAAACAGAACCCGCTTCGACTTTTCTAGCCAATAATTGAGCTTGTTCAACATCATTTGACCAAATAGCTGCTGCTAAACCATATCGATGTTGATTGGCTATGGCAATAGCTTCGTCTTGATTTTTAACTTGTATTATAGCTGCCAGTGGACCAAAAGTCTCCTCAATAAAAACACTATTGTTAGCATTTACATTATTAATAACTGTTGGTTGAAAATTACAACCTTCCCGAGCGCCACCAAAAAGCACCTTTGCACCTTGTTTAACACTGTTTTGTAATTGTTCTTGCAATTTATCTGCAATATCCATCCTTGCCAATGGCCCCATTTGAATGCTGCTATCAAATGGATCACCTTGCCTAATTTGCATAACTTTTTCTGTAAAAATAGCCGTAAACTCTTCGGCAACCGCCTCAACAATAATAAATCTTTTAGCACAAATGCAAGCTTGACCGGCATTAAGCATTCTAGATTGCGCTGCAACAGTAGCTGCTTTTTCTACATTAGCATCATTTAAAACTATAAAAGCATCGGAGCCACCCAACTCCATCACCGATTTTTTAACATGTTTACCTGCCAATGCTCCAACTGCTGCTCCTGCCATTTCACTACCTGTTAACGTAACTCCACAAATACTATCCAAAGCAATTACCTGCTCAACGGCTGCAACATCAATGGTGAGTTCTTGAAAAACACCCTCAGGAAAACCAGCCAAAAGAAACAATTTTTCAATTGCCTTTGCACAACCTATTACATTTGGAGCATGTTTTAAAACCGTAACATTACCAGCCATAATAGTTGGTACGGCATACCTAAAAACCTGCCAAAAAGGATAATTCCATGGCATAATAGCAAAAACAACACCCATCGGATCATAAACAGTGCGACTAGAAAACGAAGTATTCCCAATCTCATCGGCAAGTAAACGCTCGGCGTGCTCTGCATAGAAATCACAATTCAGCGCTGATTTTTCAATTTCAGAAATACTCTCACTTAGCACTTTTCCCATTTCACTACTGATCAAATTGGCCAAACTCTCCTTGTTTTTTAATAAAGTTTCAGCAAGTTTTTTCATTTTAACGGCGCGCTGATCAAAAGAAGTATTCTTCCAAGAATGAAACGCTTTCTGCGCTTTGCTCATTTTATCATTTAACTCCTTTTGAGTTAGTAGTTCATGAACCTCAATAAGTTCCTGAGTATATGGATTGATTGAATTAAAGACCATTGGTATATGATTTAATAGTGATTGTAAAACGGATTGAAATATAGAATGAAAAAAAAACTTAAAAACTTAAAAACAATATTGCAGAAGCTATTTAACTAAGAACCAGAGCGCTCAATTGAAGACGTAAAAACAGTATCTAAAATTTCAAATACTTGCGATTTATTTAAAGGCTTTGGAAGGTAAAATGAAAAGCCATCTTTAAAAATCTTTTCACGATCTTCATTGGAGGAGTAGGCTGTATGAGCAACAAAAGTTAAATCTGGTCGAAAAACTTTTATTTGTTTGAAGGCATCGTAACCAGTCAAAATTGGCATTTTTAAATCCATAAAAACCAATCGAATATTGGAATGTTCTTTACATATTTTTACTGCTTGCTCTCCATTAATTGCTCTGAGTACAATGAAATTCCTTTTTTGAATTATTTTTTTTAGCAGTAAAAAGTTCATGTTATCATCTTCGGCAATCAAAACTACTTCTTTATCGTTGTGTCTTTCTAAAAACTGAGGCCTGATAACATCACTCTCTACCACTTGATCATCTAAAATAAGCGGAATAGTAAATGTAAAAACAGAGCCAAATCCGAGTCTTGAGTGTACAGCAATTTTACCGCCTAACATTTCAACATAAGCTTTAGTAATAGATAAACCTAGTCCAAGACCTGTAACCTCTGGACTGGTATTACCCTCAATTTGTCTAAATCGATCAAAAATAATTTTGCGATGATCCTCTCCTATTCCATTTCCCGTGTCCCTTACATTAAACTCAAGCAACATCCGCTTCTTGCGGATAGTATATCCGAACGAAATTTGACCCGAATCAGTAAATTTTATGGCATTGGTTATTAAGTTAAGTAAAATCTGTTTTAGTTTAGTCTCATCAGTTTGTATGTTTTTATCAAACAATTGTTCGTTTTTAATTATTTGAAAATCAATATTTTTATGAGAAGGAATTGTTATTTTTAAAGAAGAATACAGCTCATTGATACAATTTTCTAGATTGACCCATGTATAATTAGGTATAATTTGATTGGCATCAATTTTAGACATTTCGATTAAATCCTCAATAATCGAAACCAAATTAGTTCCACTGTCTTTGATAATCTTTAGATAGTGTTTTTTTTCTGCTTCCGAAATCTCATCATCCTCTAACAAATCACTAAAACCCATTATCGCATTCATAGGCGTACGGATTTCATGCGATAAATTAGCCAAGAAAGACGATTTTAAATTATCACTTTCTTCTGCTTTAAGCTTTGCTTTTTCAAGCTGTAGGCGCTGAATATTGTTTTCTTCAAATAAATTTCCAATGTACCCAAACTCGCCAACAACTTTTTTTAAATTACTAATGGCTAACTGACTTTTTGATTCTAAAATTGATTTTACTAGTTTTAATGGGTCATACACCCATCGCTTCGTGTAATACACGTAAATTAAAATATTCAGAATGGAAACTAAAAACACAATGAACAAAATTTCTTTTGTGTTTTTGTAATTTAAAGTAAATGGACGTTTAAAAATTAATTTTGAAATGGTTTGTTTTTGATAATCATATAATGGTAACGCAACAGTTATAAAATTTTCATACAACTCAATCGCTTGATTTGCAGGAGCTAGATTTACGGAAGAACTGCTAATTCTACCTAAAGCATCAAGAAACTCTTTGTCAAGTAATCTTGCAATGATAAAGTAGCCGTAAGGATTGGTTTTAACTTTTTTAGGATCTGATTGCGGATGAATCGTAGCGCAAAACATTTCTAAAACACCTTCAGGTACTTTTAAATAGAATCTTTTTAATCGAGATTGGTAAACAGCCTGCAAAATTTCTTTTGGTACAACAATCCCTCCTTTTAACTTGTCCGATACTATTTTATTGATTTCGGCATTTTTTAAATCATAAATACCGATATAATCAGCCTCATAAGCATCAAATTCTTCAACAATATTTTCTTCAAACCACTTAGGGTCTTTAGTTTTTGTAAATTTTACCAATTCGTCCCAATAGGTAACATCAATAACGGTTACTGTTGCGGTTTTTGAATTAAGGCGAAATAATGATTTGATTTCTTTTTCGTACTGCCTGTAGGTACTTTGGTGAAAATTTTTTTCTTCCTGAACTGTATAAAAGTAGAGTAGCGCATATATGAAAAAGAAAAACAAGCTTGTTGAGGCTATCAACAAGATTAATTTTGAATACGTATTTAACTGTAACAATCTCTTCATATAAATCAGAAAACCATCAAATATTTCTTGAGACACTATAGGTTTATGAAATAAGCCTACCTATCATTGAAATCTGCAAGTTAAATTATTTTACAGTAATAAACCAGAATTAAATACTCTAAAAATGAAATCCTTTACTACTAATCTGTTGATAATGCTTTACTAAGAAGAACAGCTAGATTAAGTCTATCACAATAAATCAAGATAAGAATCAAAAAAAATCCTCATCAAATAAAAAGGCAGAAATCAGATCTATGCCATTGTAAATGATGAGGATTTGAAAGCAAAAAACAAAAGTTTATAACGGAATATTACCGTGCTTTCTTTTAGGTAATACCACCTCTTTTGTTTCAAGCATACTAAAGGCTTTTAACAACTTTCGTCTTGTATCTTGAGGATGGATGACCTCATCAATGAATCCGCGTTGCGCTGCTGTATATGGGTTTGCAAACAAATTTGCATACTCCGCCTCTTTTTCCAGTAATTTTGCTTCGTGATCAGCGGCTTCGTTTATTTCTTTTTTAAAGATAATTTCAGAGGCGCCTTTTGCTCCCATAACTGCGATTTCGGCAGTAGGCCAAGCAAAATTCATATCGGCTCCAATGTGTTTGGAATTCATTACATCATAAGCGCCACCATAAGCTTTTCTAGTAATCAAAGTAACCTTGGGCACTGTAGCTTCACTTAAGGCATACAATAGTTTAGCGCCATGGATAATAATACCATTCCACTCTTGATCTGTTCCAGGTAAAAAACCAGGTACATCTACAAGAACGAGTAACGGAATATTGAATGCATCGCAAAAACGAGTAAAACGAGCAGCTTTTTTAGAACTGTTAACATCCAAACAACCTGCCAAAACCATAGGTTGATTAGCAATAATACCAATACTTTTTCCGCCTAAACGTGCAAAGCCAACTATGATATTTTCGGCATAATTTTTATGAATTTCAAAAAACGAATCGGCATCGATTACCCCTTTGATCACCTCATGGATATCATAAGGTTTGTTGGGATTATCTGGAATAATTTGCTCTAATTGTTCGCGCAGTTCAGTATCTAATTGATAAGGTAAATCAGCTGCTTTTTCTTTATTACTTTGAGGTAAATAACTTAACAAGCGCTTCAAATCATCCAAACATTGCACATCATTTGTAGAGGTTATGTGTGCCACACCTGATTTGGTTGAATGCGTACTTGCACCACCTAATTCTTCTGAAGTTACTGTTTCGTTTGTAACTGTTTTAACCACGTTTGGACCGGTAACGAACATATAACTCGTATCCTCGACCATCATCGTAAAGTCAGTCATTGCTGGAGAATATACCGCACCACCAGCGCAAGGCCCCATGATAGCAGATATTTGTGGGATAACACCACTTGCTTGTACATTGCGGTAAAAAATATCAGCATAACCACCCAAAGAGCGAACACCCTCTTGAATTCGTGCACCACCAGAATCATTTAAACCAATCATGGGTACGCTCATTTTAACAGCCATATCCATGATTTTACAAATCTTCTCGGCTTGTGTCTCTGACAAAGAACCTCCAAAAACGGTAAAATCTTGAGCAAAAACGCATACCAATCGGCCATTAATGGTACCATAACCCGTAATTACACCATCACCGTAATACTGCTCTTTTTCCATTCCAAAATCGGTTGTACGGTGCGTAACAAGCATCCCGATTTCTTCAAATGAACCTTCGTCAAGCAAATATTCTACGCGCTCTCTTGCTGTAAGCTTTTTGTTAGCGTGCTGTTTGGCAATTCTGTTTTTACCTCCGCCCAAATGCGCTTCGGCTATTTTATCGTCTAAAATTTTTATTTTGTCTTTCATTTTTATCTTTTTTAGCTAGAACTACTACTCCTTTTATAATTACAAAAGAATTATTAGTTCGGCAATCGTACCATTTTTTGATCTTCAAAATACTGTTTCAAAGCTACTAAGGCTGCAATTTGAGCTTCTTTTTGAGTTTGATCTTTTAACTTTTCAGGACTATAATATTTTTTAACAAAATGAGTATCAAAATCTCCCGAACGGAAAGCTTCATGCTCAAAAACAAATTTCCCAAATGGCAAGGTAGTCTCGACACCTTTAACTTGATAATCAGCTATGGCTTTGATCATGATTTGAATAGCTTCTTCACGAGTTTGACCGTAGGTAATTAACTTAGCCAACATGGGATCATAGTAAATAGGAATATCCATACCTTGTTCAAAACCATTATCAACGCGTACACCTTCGCCTTCAGGCAATTGATAAACCTCTAAATTTCCTACGCTTGGCAAAAAGTCATTCAAAGGATCCTCAGCATACACGCGCAACTCCATGGCATGACCTAAAATTTTTAAATCTTCTTGTCTCATCGACAAAGCCTCGCCACGAGCTACTTTAATTTGAAGTTCAACTAAATCAGTGCCCGAGATCAATTCTGTCACCGGATGCTCTACCTGCAAACGCGTATTCATTTCAAGGAAATAGAAATTTAGGTTTTCATCCAATAAAAACTCAACTGTTCCTGCTCCCAAATAATCACAAGATTTGGCTACCAAAACAGCAGCTTCTCCCATTCTTTTTCGCAATTCAGGCGTTAATACTGATGAAGGAGCTTCTTCAATCACTTTTTGATGGCGGCGCTGAATGCTGCACTCTCTTTCAAAAAAGTACAATACATTACCATGACTGTCTGCCATGATTTGAATTTCGATGTGTCGCGGTGAGCCTACATATTTTTCGATAAAAACCGAACCATCGCCAAAAGCCGCTACTGCCTCACTGATAGCACGATCCATTTGCGATTCAAAGTCTGATTCTTGTTCTACCACACGCATCCCTTTTCCTCCGCCACCAGCAGAAGCTTTGATTAAAATGGGAAACCCAATTTCTTGAGCAACTAATTTGGCTTTCTCAACATCGGTTATAGCTTGATCATATCCTGGAACCATCGGGATATTGTATTGTTTAACAGCCTCTTTAGCCGCCAATTTGCTTCCCATTACATGAATTGCTTTTGATTTTGGGCCAATGAATATGATATTATTTTTTTCGCACTCTTCAGCAAAATCAGCATTCTCACTCAAAAATCCATATCCTGGGTGAATAGCATCCACTTGAAGTGAAAGCGCTACTTCAATAATTTTATTTCCTAATAAATAAGACTCACTTGAAGGTGCAGCGCCTATACAAACGGCTTCGTCAGCAAACTTAACATGAGGTGCATTACGATCTATAGTAGAATATACGGCTACTGTTTTTATGCCCATTTTTTGTGCGGTTTTCATCACTCTAATAGCAATTTCACCTCTATTGGCAACTAGTATTTTTTTCATTTTTTAGATTTTAACGGAGTTATCAGTTTTAAAATATATTGCAACAAACTTTTAAGCAGTGCAAAATTTTAAGCTAGTAAAACTCTCAGGCGTTACTTATTCAAATTCAATTAATAGCTGTCCTTTATCAACCGCATCACCTGTTTGCACAGCAATGGTTTTAATTACTCCATCTCTTGGTGATAAAAAACTGTTTTCCATTTTCATGGCACCAAGAATAATCAAATTGTCATTTTCTTGGACCGTTTGACCTACAACAACATTAATTTCGAGAATTAATCCTGGCATTGGAGCTTTGATGGCATTAATTTGTTTGGAAAGTCCCGTTTCAAATCCCATCTCTTTAATTAAAGTGTCAAGTGGATTGGCAATATCTACTTCGAAAACCGAATTATTGACTTTGACAGTGTATTTTTTTTGAAGAAAATCAGCAGCTAAAATAGCTACTTCATAAGGTTTGCTATCGTGTAAAACATGATAAGCATTAGAACTTAAATGCACGGCATCAAGTTGATTCGTACTTTCCTGATCCAAATCAAAAAGGAAAGTATCGTTTACGTTCACTTTATAAGTAGTACTCATTGTTTACTTTTTTAGAATCGTAAAAATAAGTAAAAGAAAACGTTTTCGTAAACCAAAAAATCACTTTTTTAGTCGTGTTAACGAGGATTATTTTAAAGCACAAGCAAGCCGTAATCGCGTAGTGTTTTAATTGGTTTGGAAAACCAAAAGAGTTCAAAATCTTCAAGAGTAAGTTCAAAATCGGCTTTTATTTCTTGAAAAGTATAAACTTTAGTTTGAGAAACCGAAATTCTTTCAAGTAACTGTTGCAACCACTCTCCTTCTTGGGCACTGGTTTGAATTGAAAAACTTTCTTTTTTATCGTGAAAAGTGAAAGACATCATATTCCATGTTCGACCTTTTTTAGACTTTGAAAATGATTCCACAAAAGGTTTTCCGCCCAACCAAACAACTTTTGCAGTAGGCTTAGTAGAAAAATCCTCTGCATCATTCAAAGCATTAAAGATAAAATCAGGATGAATTTTGGTTTTTGGAATTTTGAACTCAAACCAATCTTGTAACGGATAATCAAAACAAATGCCGTGCATAAAATTGAAAAGAGATTTCTTTAATCCGAAACTAAATTTATCATGATCAATCCCCGTAGCATCCGTATAATTGATATCGTTGTTGGCAAAAGTACCAATAGCTTCCGTTTCCTTTTTTACACCAAATTTTTCGGGATACATCCCAACAGGACTATGAGCCGTCATGGCAAATTGATGCCAAAATCCTGATTGTAAAATTCCCGCTTCGAACAATTGACGCACCATTTCAAGACTATCAATCGTTTCTTGAACCGTTTGTGTAGGATAGCCATACATTAAATACGCATGTACCATCACTCCTGCTTCGGTAAAATGGCGTGTAACTCGTGCTACTTGCTCTACAGTAACGCCTTTATCAATCAATTTTAGTAATCTATCAGAAGCAACTTCGAGTCCACCCGAAACTGCAATACAACCTGATGCTTTGAGCAATAAACATAAATCTTTGGTGAAACTTTTTTCGAAACGAATGTTTGTCCACCACGTCACTGACAATTTTCTACGCAGGATTTCTAGAGCCAATGCTCGCATTAAAGCTGGCGGCGCTGCTTCGTCAACAAAGTGAAAACCATTTTCGCCTGTTTGTGCAATCATTTCCTCCATTCGATCGCAAAGTAAGGCAGCAGCAACGGGTTCGTAAATTTTGATGTAATCTAATGAAATATCACAAAAAGTACATTTGCCCCAATAACAACCGTGCGCCATGGTAAGTTTATTCCATCTGCCATCGCTCCACATGCGGTGCATCGGGTTGACAATTTCGATTACCGAAATATATTTATCCAACAGTAAATCAGAATAATCAGGAGTACCCACTTGGGATTGCTTGTAATCAGGTTTAGTGGAATTGTTTTTATAAACTACTTTACCATTTTCAAGTAAAAACGTTCTTTTATAGGTCTTCACTCCTTCTGGGGCTGGGGGGCTTATTAGTTCTTCAATAGGTGTTTCGCCATCATCTAACGTAATAAAATCAAAAAACTCAAAAACGCGTGTATCAGAAAGGGAACGCAATTCCGTATTAGGAAAACCGCCTCCCATAGAAATTTTAATTTCAGGAAAATGTTTTTTAACCCATTGCGCACAACGAAAAGCCGAATACAAATTTCCTGGAAAAGGCACCGATATCAAAAATAAAGTGGGCTGTACTTTTTCAATTCTTTCTTTTAGAATAGAAAACAAAACCAAATCGATGTAAGTAGGCTCCTGCTGCAAGGCTTCGTACAATTCGTCAAAAGAATTGGCGCTTCGACCCAATCGTTCGGCATAGCGACTGAAACCAAAATTAGAATCAACACATTCAACTATAAAATCAGAAATATCTTCAAGATATAAAGTGGCTAGGTGCTTCGCTTTGTCCTGAGTTCCCATTGTTCCAAATGCCCAATCGAGTTCTTCTAATTGTGCAAAGCGTGAAGCTTCTGGCAAAAAATCTTCTTGACAAATTTGAAGCGCTAATGTTGGATTTTTGCCTTGTAAAAAAGCAATTACGGGATTAATCGTTTTTAAGTACTCTTCTTGCAAAGCAAAAATTCGTTTGGAATTATCTGAGATCTTTCCATCTTTAAACTTTTGACTTCCTACTTGAAACAAATCTGTTAATCCTTCCTTCGAAAACAATTTCAAAATCACCTCGATACCCAAATCAGCCTGAACAGACTCAATATTTTTGGTATTTAGAAAACCTTTGATGTATGCGGTTGCCGGATACGGAGTATTCAACTGGGTAAAAGGTGGCGTGATGAGAAAAAGTTTCGTTTTCAAGTGGAATTATTTTGTGCAAAAATAAGGGATAATTGTGGTGTTTTAGGAAAAATATTTTGGATTCAAAATGCGAAACACAAAGTGCGACTTCTATCAGAAACCAGCAGTCAAATGAAATGGAGTCAAGCAAACGTAAATCACTTGGAAAAAACAGACGATACTCAGACATTAAAATTTTAATAAATTAAAACTTCTGTTTGTCCTTTTTAATAATCAAAAAAGCAAGAAATGAAACGGTCGCTGTAGCAGTCAAATAAAATCCAACATAAGTTAAATTGTAAGTAGTGGCCAGCCAAATTGCAATCATTGGTGCAAAAGCAGCGCCTAAAATTCCAGCCAAATTAAAGGTTAACGAGGCACCTGTATAACGCAACTGAGTTGGAAAAAGCTCCGAGAGAAAAGTTCCTAAAGGTCCATAGGTAAATCCCATCAAAGCCATACCCATGCATACAAAAGTAGTGATCAAACTATTTTGTCCCGAGTTTAAGAAAAACGAAAAGAAAAAACCAAAAACTGCAATTAGCGCGGTGGCCAGCATAAGAATTTTTCGACGTCCAATTCGATCAGCTACCACTGCCGATACAGGAATACAGACAGCAAAGAACAATACCGAAAACAACTGTAGCAACAACGCATCTCGCTTGCTGTAACCCAAGTCGGATGTGGCCCAACTCAAAGTAAAAACGGTCATTAAATAGAAAACTAAAAAAGTGGTTACCGCAGCTAATGTTCCAAAAATAAGTTGGTTCTTGTAGGATTTCATTAAGCTGAAAAATGGAATTTTCACAGCCTCTTGTTCCTTTTTTGAATTTTCAAACGAAGGTGTCTCCGTAATTTTGGTCCTAATATAAAAACCAACTAAAACTAAAAGAGAACTTGCTATAAATGGAATTCGCCAACCATAGCTCATAAAATCTTCATTGCTCATCGTGTCGGTTAATATCAAAAAAGTTCCTCCTGAAAGTAGTAATCCAATTGGAGCGCCTAATTGCGGAAACATTCCGTACCAAGCTCTTTTATTAAGAGGCGCATTTTCAATAGCAAGTAATACAGCACCACCCCACTCGCCTCCCAAACCTACACCTTGACCAAAACGACATAACATCAACAACAAGGGAGCGGCAATTCCAATACTCGCATAGCTTGGCAAAAAACCAATGGCTACTGTTGATATTCCCATAGTTAACAATGCTGCGACCAAAGTAAATTTACGACCAATTTTATCGCCATAATGTCCAAAAAAAGCCGAACCAAGCGGACGTGATAAAAAAGCAATTGAAAAAGTAGCTAATGATTGTAAGGTAGCCAATGTAGCATCCGAACTCGGAAAAAACAACTGCGGAAACACCAAAACGGCCGCATTAGCAAAAATATAGAAGTCAAAAAATTCTATTGTAGTTCCTATCAAGCTCCCAAAAAGCACATGTTTTACGGTATTTTTTGTTGGTTTATTGGTCATATTCTTTGCAAAAACGTTAATATTATTAGATAAAAGTGATGCTATTTTTCGAAAGTAACAAATAAAAAATTCCAATAATAAGTGGTATTTTAGCAACATATAAAATTAAATTATGCCAACCGACTGTATCAGCTATCAGCACTCTGGATATTTTTCTGCTTTAATGAATGATTATTTAGATCAAAAACCACAATTATCTGCTCTTTACAACAGGTTTCCAACTCTCGAAAACTTTGAAGAACAAATAGCTGAAAAACAAAATAATTTTAATCACTCCTCGCGAGCAATACTTGTAGATTCACTTTTACAACAGTACAATAACTGTGAGACTAGTGAAGCTACAAATGCAAACATAAAATCATTAGCCTCAAACAATACTTTTACAATTACTACAGGTCACCAACTAAATTTATTTACAGGTCCGTTGT
>CAZMHK010000090.1:0-12900 GCA_964566045.1 uncultured Flavobacterium sp. | reverse complement strand
TATTACGATAAAAGCGTTGCAGCAATGAACCCAACTAATATGACACCTTATATTATTGAAGAGCGTCAATTAAACATTTCACAATTAGATGTTTTCTCTAGATTGATGATGGATAGAATTATCTTTTTAGGAACTGGAATCGATGATCAAATTGCAAATATTGTTCAAGCACAGTTGTTATTTTTAGAAAGCGCCGATGCTTCAAAGGACATTCAAATTTACTTGAATTCTCCTGGAGGTAGCGTTTATGCTGGTTTAGGAATTTATGATACCATGCAATACATCAAGCCTGATGTAGCTACAATTTGTACAGGTATGGCAGCATCTATGGGTGCAGTATTGTTATGCGCTGGTGCCGAAGGAAAGCGTTCAGCATTGCCACATTCTCGTGTTATGATTCACCAACCATCAGGTGGAGCACAAGGAGTTGCTACTGATATGGAAATCAATTTAAGAGAAATGTTAAAACTAAAAGAAGAGTTATACAACATTATCTCGCACCACTCTGGACAATCATTCGAAAAAGTACACGCTGATAGTGAGCGCGATTACTGGATGAAAGCAGATGAGGCAAAAGAATACGGAATGATCGACGAAGTGTTGAGAAGAGGATAAAAAATTTGTCGAAAGTCAAAAGTCCTAAAGTCGAATGCATTATGCAGACTTTGAGACTTTTGACTTTATGACATTAGACTAAAAAGAATGGCGAAAGAAAAATTAGAATGTTCGTTTTGTGGAAGAAAAAAGCCAGAAACTAAATTATTAATTGCAGGTATTGAAGCGCATATTTGCGACAAATGTATTGAGCAAGCGCACGGTATCGTTCTTGAGGAATTAAGAACTTCAAGTAGCAGCGCGTTAGCAAGCGATTTGGTTTTGCAAAAGCCGAAAGAAATAAGAGCGTTCTTGGATCAATACGTAATTGGTCAAGACCAAACCAAAAAAGTAATGTCGGTGGCCGTTTACAACCACTACAAACGATTGATGCAACAGCAGCAAGACGACGAGGTTGAAATTGAAAAAAGCAACATCATTATGGTAGGGCAAACTGGAACCGGAAAAACATTGGTGGCTAAAACCATCGCGAAAATGTTAGATGTTCCTTTGGCTATCGTAGATGCTACTGTGCTAACCGAAGCAGGATATGTAGGTGAAGATGTAGAGAGTATTTTAACGCGTTTGCTACAAGCTGCTGATTATGATGTGGCGAAAGCAGAACGTGGAATTGTATTTATTGACGAAATAGACAAAATTGCACGTAAAAGTGACAACCCATCTATTACACGCGATGTATCTGGAGAAGGAGTACAACAAGCGTTACTGAAATTATTAGAAGGAACCGTTGTGAATGTGCCACCAAAGGGCGGACGCAAGCACCCGGATCAAAAATTTGTTGAGGTAAATACGCAAAATATCTTGTTTATTGCCGGAGGTGCTTTTGATGGTATCGAACGAATTATTTCGAAACGATTGAACCGTCAGGCTGTAGGATATTCTACTTCAAAAACAGCAGATGCTATTGACAAAGACAATTTATTGCAATACATTATTCCAAAAGACATTAAAGATTTTGGATTAATTCCAGAAATCATTGGTCGTTTGCCGGTACTTACGCACATGGATCCTTTGGATAGAGCAACTTTGCGTTCTATTTTAACAGAACCTAAAAACGCCTTGATCAAGCAATACGAAAAGTTGTTTTTGATGGATGAGGTAACTTTTACCATTACCAATGAAGCTTTAGATTTTATTGTTGATAAAGCCCTAGAATACAAATTAGGTGCTCGTGGTTTGCGTTCCTTATGCGAAGCGATTCTTACTGATGCTATGTATGAATTACCGAGTTCAGATGATAAAGTACTCGAGATCAATCAAGAATACGCCGAGGAAGCTTTGAGTAAAAATTTATTGAAACGTTTGGAGATTGCTTCTTAACAAATCAATTTTTTTATAAAATATAGAAACCTGCTCATTCATTTGAGCAGGTTTTTTTGTATGATACTAAACCTTAAAATAAATTAATTACTCTTCATTCTTTTGTGCAGAGGCTGGGGAGAAGTTAAACGGAATGTATTAAAAATTTTGAACTTGCTTTAAAGTAAAAATTGAGTTATGTTAAAGTTTGTTATTTGTAAATAAATTCACAACTTAATTGTATATTTAGCAATACTTACAAATAACTCATTGAATTTATGTCAAAAAAACTTTTTTTTATCTTAAGTGTGTGCATTTTATTTTTTATTGGATGTACAACAGAAGAATCGGTCAAACCAACGGAGGTAGAAGCTCAAGAATGATTTAATACTAATGTTACTTCCAAAAATTTTCAAGTATTAAAATATACTCAAAAAATTGACTGGAATAATGCAATTGTTACTACTGGAGATCATGGAGAAATAATTGAAGTTCCTTTTACGGTACAATCAGGTTTGAAAATAAAAGTAGGAGAACAGCCTTATTTAAGTCACCATCGATTATTAATGAAGAAATCGGGAGATGGCTTTACCTATAATCATGTTCAGATATTGACAAAGAATAAATTTTTTGACAATACTGATAAGTCATTTAATTTTTATCAAATAACAGATGATTTTGATGGAATCGTTTTAGTAGTTAATCAAAATAATGAAACAGTACAGTTTAGTAGTTTTAAAAATAGTTTATTGGTAAAACCTAGTATCACTGGTAAAATGGTAGCGCCTACATGTGTTTATTTGGGATGGCTATATGACGACGGTGATTTTGAACCATTGATGCTAATTGGCTGTTTTGGGGGAGGAGGTGACCCAAGTGATAATGGAGGATATCCGCCACATGTGGGAGGAGGAGGAGGATTTGTATCTGGAAGTACAACTACTATTAATATTGTTGCATCAGGTCCAAAAATAGATCCTAAAAAAGAAAATAAGTGCTTCGATGTTTCTCAGACAGCTGAGTTAACCATATACATACAGCAAGGCAAAGAGGGCACAAGAGAATTAGTAGGTCCAAATGAAGTGGGACATGTTTTCATTGGTTTAAATCAAAATGGAATTGAACGATATTATGGCTTCTATCCTGAGACAGGTGCTAATACTGCACTGGTAGCAGTAGGAAAAGATTATAGTTCGGAATTAAAAGATAACAGTAAAGAATTGTACCCTGTAAGCATAACCAAAACCGTTTCGGCTAAACAGTTAAATTCTATTATTAACTATGCTAATAACCCTCCTGCAACATATAATGTAAATAGTTACGCCTGTACAGATTTTGGTATTGCTATTGGAAAACTAGGTGGAATTAATTTGCCTTCAACAAAGTCATCAAGTTTTACTTTTAATGGTACGTCTCCTGGGAATTTAGGGGAAAATGTTAGAAAGGGTAATTTTCCAAATACTTCAAAAACTTTAACTTAAAACAATGCTCCGCAGAAAAAAGGAGATTGTAAGTAATAAAATAAATTATATCAACTATGAAAAATTTGAGTTTAATATTAGTTCTGATTTTCGGATTTCCTTTAGTCATTTACAGTCAAGAAAATGATAGAGTAAAACTTATAGAAGATTTTTATAGAGAATTATGCATTAAGGATGTTGCTCCAGAAGAAATAGTTTCTAATTATATTGGATATTCTGGTGAAGATCAATACAATAAAGCTATTCACATGGTAATAGACTTACGAAATCTCGGTAATGAAGAAAGCGGACATTTTTTTTTATTAAAAAGGGATATATCAGAAAATGATTTTTTTATATCCTCTTATGACAATTTTAGTGAAATTGATAAAGCTAAATTTAAAAATCTCGCAAAAAATAAACGAAAGAATGTTTATAAAATCAATCTTAAAAACACCATACCTCAATACATTTTAATGGAAAAGGATAAGATAATATCTTTTTTTGGATTTCAAAAAGCGGGTTCTGATGATCACATTTTTATAGTTTTTTAGTAATATAATATGGGCAAAAAAACACGACCAAGGTCAACGTCCCTAAAAAGAAAGGAGGATGCTAAATAACATTAAATAAATTAATAATAATCGTTATCATGTTGTTATCAAAATCTGTAACAGCCATAAGTCAAAACAAAACAGATCGTATAACCTATTTTGTAAGAGCAGTTTTTTTTGAAAATAAATCAACAAAGTTTATTGCCAATAATTACATCCACCTAGAACCAATTCATAACACAAATTACGCTATCGCTGACAGAATTAAAATTTTAAATAAGCATTTAAAGAAAATAAAGTTAGAAAAAGTCCTTTATTGGATTTAGCAGATTTTTATGTTGTAAACTATGGTGATTACGATGGTAATAAAGTTGTTTTTTCGAAAGGGACTGAGAACATCTTTATTTTAGTAGGTAAAAATAACGCCATAATGTATTTTTCCATAATCAATGATCGAATACTATCCTTTGATTATATCGTTAAAGGAGATGAAGGTTTATTCATAACTTATTAGTTTTAAGTTTGTTTATTGTGTCACTTTTTTTAACCTTCTCTTTCATTTGAGCAGGTTTTTTTGTTAATTTTAAAAATGAGAACAGATTTTAATTATTTTGTATTTTTATAATTCTAATTGATAAAAGCAACTTCAAATGATAACAGTCCACCACACCATAAATGCTCCCATAGAACAAGTATGGGAAAAATGGACGACACCACAACACATCATGAAATGGAACAATGCATCTGATGACTGGCATACTCCTTTTGCTGAAAATGACTTGCAAGTGGGCGGGAAATTTAAATATACAATGGCTTCTAAAGACGATACCATGCGCTTTGATTTTGAAGGGATTTACACAAATATTATAGATTTCTCGGTAATAGAATACGAAATAACAGATGGTAGAAAAGTAAAAATTACTTTTGAGCAAAATGAAGCAGGTACCAAAGTCACTGAACGTTTTGATCCCGAAACAGAAAATTCAGAGGAACTACAAGAACAAGGCTGGCAGGCTATTTTAGATAATTTTAAAAAATATGTTGAAAAGGTAAATCTTTAATTTTTTATATAATTCTTGACCTTGAAATTGATCATCTCCAACAGTAGAATAACCTAGATTACATTTTTTGGTTTGCACTATAAATTGCGATTTTCGTAAAAACAGCAAGCTGTTCATTCGTTTGAGCAGGTTTTTTTGTGCTTAAATTATCGGATTTGTTTTTGTGTGTAAAAAGGAATTTTATTTTTTTTTATCCCCTTTCAATTGTCGATTTTTGTTTGGTATTTTAAAGCCAATCGCATGCAAGTAGCAGATAAAGAAGTCATTTTATTAAAAGTTTCAGGTCAAGACAAACCTGGAGTAACCGCTGGTTTAACTTCTATTTTAGCAAATTATGACGCCATTATTTTAGATATCGGTCAAGCCGATATTCATGATACACTTTCATTAGGAATTCTGTTCGAAATCAAAGCAGGCTCTACATCGGGACCAGTTTTGAAAGATTTGTTGTTTAAAGCGTATGAATTGGGTGTCAAGGTGAAGTTCATTCCCATTTCTATCGATGATTATGAAATTTGGGTCAAAGGACAACGCAAACAACGTTACACAATTAATGTTTTAGGCGAAAGCCTAACTGCGGTACAAATCGCTGCTGTGACTCGTATTTTATCCAATCAAAACTTGAATATTGATGCTATTAAACGCCTTACGGGCAGAGTATCTATCATCGAAAAAGAAGAATTTCCTCGTGCTTGTATTCAGCTTTCGGTAACAGGAACTATCGTTGACAAGTCGTTTATGACGGCTAGTTTTATGGAAATTTCCCGAACTTTAGATGTTGATATTTCGTTTCAAGAAGACAATATGTACCGACGAAATCGCCGCTTGGTATGCTTTGATATGGATTCGACGCTCATACAAACAGAAGTAATTGATGAATTGGCAGAGCTTGCTGGAGTAGGCGAGCAAGTGCGTGCCATAACCGAATCGGCCATGAACGGCGAAATTGATTTTAGCGAAAGCTTCAAACAACGCATGGCTTTGCTTGAAGGTTTGAGTGAAGCCGTGTTGCAAACCGTTGCCGAAAATTTACCCATAACCAAAGGTGCGCAGCGCTTGATGAAAACCTTGAAATATTACGGTTACAAAACGGCTATTCTATCCGGAGGTTTTACCTTTTTTGGAAAGTATTTGCAAAAAGAATTGGGAATTGATTACGTACACGCTAATGAGCTTGAAATCATCGACGGCAAATTAACAGGCAATTATTTAGGCGAAATTGTTGATGGTAAAAAGAAAGCCGAATACCTGCAAGCCATTGCAGATAAAGAAGGCATTCACATCAATCAAACTATTGCAGTGGGTGATGGCGCGAATGATTTACCGATGTTGAATTTAGCAGGTTTAGGCATCGCTTTTCATGCCAAACCAACCGTAAAGGAAAAAGCCGAAAGTTCTATTTCTAGTTTAGGCCTTGATGGTGTTTTGTACTTGTTAGGTTACCATGATCGACATATTGATATGATGGAGTAGTAAAATGAGTTGCAAAAAAAAAAGCACTCGCAGGACACGAGTGCTCAACTCAAAAAATCTATGAAATCGTGTCAATGTTGTTTCATCATTTAACGATCATCACAAAGGATTGAACTATCCAACTGTTAGCAGTTGGATAGTTCTAGCTAGAGGGGTTAAATCTAGCCCTACAAGTTCAACCAATGTTTAGTGCTTCAATTTTACCATTCGTAATTCCTGGAGAAAACTACAAGTTTATCAAACACGCTTTCTCTTACCATGTAGTAGGTGCAAGTAAGAAAAAGTAAGTGTCATTAAAATGATTACACTACTGTTGGTTTAAGATTTACTAAAGAAACAGAATATTTGGGGGCTTTCTGTTTTTTTAAATAACCTCTGTTGCAAAGTTGAGCATTTTATTTCGTTCTATTTTACGGTTTTTATGTTAAAATTTTACGGTTTTTGGTTCAAAGCAAGCCCTTACTTTTAGCTGCAAGAATAAGTTCTTTGTCGCTTCCTTTGCCGCTTAACAATTGATTTTTGATATTGAATTTTCGTTTTTCAATTGTGCTTAAAGATAATTCTAGCCTATCTGTCATGTCTTTAGTGCGTATACCACGAGCTAACAATTGTAGAATTTCGCAATCAACAGCATCAAAATCTAGTACTTTTAAAGTACTTTGATTGTACGCTGCCTGTATTGTTGCGCTATAGTGTTTTTGCCCTTGGCTAATTGCTTGGTAGGAAGTAATTAAGGATTGCGCATTAACATCATTTTTTAATAAAAAACCCTCAGGATTTATTTTCTGAATAGCATTGTACAGCAATAAGGGTTCACTATGCATGGTTAGCAAAATGATTTTACAATTAGGAAAATAGTGCCTGATTAAAGTACCAAGATCAATACCGTTTTCAATGTTTTTTTGCTCAAAAGGCGGTAGGCTAATGTCTAAAAATGCAAAATCAAATGTTTGATCTGATTGACTTTTTTCAATTATTTTGATGTATGCTTCTTGACACGAAAATGCAGTAGTAAAATGTTTTGTAGTTGTAGCGTTTTCCAGTTTTGACAAGATGTTAATATAGGCATCAATAGTTATAGGATGATCGTCTACAAGCAAAAGATTGTGTGTTTTCATGAAGTAAATAGCATTTAAAATGCTAATATAGAATAATGTATTTTGCGTTCAAATAGATGTTAAAAATTACTTTTGTTTTTTAATGATTTAATATTGATTTTTGGCAACCAGTAATTCAGGTTTTATTTTTTCCTATACCCAACTTTAATTGTTAAAAACTGCTTCAACAGTATAACCATTTTTTCTTAAAAGCATGATGATGCCATCTTTACCTGGTAAATGAGCCGCGCCAACACCGAAGAATGTGGGTTTTTGCAAAATTTCTTTTTCAATTTTAGGAATCCATTTATTATTTCGATCTACCAAAAATACATCATTATATTTTGACATCATTGTATTCTGCGATTTCTCGAAAACTTCCATAAGTCCATATAAATCCTCTTTTTCATACATTTTGAGACCTTCGAAATAGTCTTTTTTATCATTTGCTAATTTGTCTTTTACTGATTTTATTAATTGATCAATTTGTTCTTGGTATGATATAGCATCAAAAACTTCCATTTGTTCCTTTACGGTTTCTAATCCAAGTACTTCTTTATTTTGTTGTTGGCTAATTTTCATCAATTCAGCTTCTAATGAGAGTGATTTACAGTCTAATATTTTTGGATAAAACATAGCGTTTACAAAAAAAGGCTTCAGAGTATTAATCTGTTGTAATGAATAACCAAGTTGTTCTTTTAAAAAAGCATCGACAATTTCATAGTCTTCTTTACTAGCTAATTTGTCCATAGACATGCCATCTTTCATCATCATATCACTTATCATTTCTGCTTGCATGTTAGGGTTGTCCATATCTAATTCTAGGTATAGCTGATCCGTTTTATTAAGAGCATTCATTACTTTTGGGCTTAAACTTACATCACATTTAGCGTGAATTGTACCAAAAATATAAGAAGGTTTTTCTATTCCTTTTCCAGAAATTTTCCAGAGTAGTGATTTATCTAAATTTTGTGCTTGTAGCGTACTAATTAATAACATTGTTGCTATTGAAATTAATCTTTTCATATTTTTCATCTTTGTGTTCAACTATCTTCTTAAATTTTAATGTAAACTCAAAAGTACCTTTTTTAAATCAATCCATTGTACGGCTTTTGTGTTAAAAAATTATTGTATTTTGTTTAAAGTAGTCCTTTATTTTTAGCTGCAAGAATAAGTTCTTTGTCGCTTCCTTTGCCTCTTAATAATTGGTTTTTGATATTCAATTTTCGTTTTTCAATGGCGCTTAAAGATAATTCTAGGCGGGCTGTCATATCTTTTGTGAGTATGCCACGTGCTAATGATTGCAGAATTTCGCAATCAACTGCATCAAAACCAAGTGCTTTTAGCATGGTTTGATTGTAGGCTGTCTGTATTGTTGTGCTATAATGTTTTTGACCAAGCATAATGTATTGATAGCTTGTAATTAATGATTGTGTATTGACATCATTTTTGTATAAAAAACCCTCCGGATTTATTTTCTGAATGGAATTGTATAGTAATAAGGGTTCATTGTGCATAGTTACCAAAATGATTTTACAATTTGGAAAATAGTGCCTAATTAATACACCGATAATAATGCCATTTTCAATGTTTTTTTGCTCAAAAGGCGGCAGGCTAATGTCTAAAAATGCAAAATCAAATGTTTGATCGGATTGACTTTTTTCAATTATTTTGATGTATGCTTCTTTACACGAAAATGCGGTAGTAAAATGTTTTGTAGTTGTGGCGTTTTCTAGTTTAGATAAGATGTTGATATAGGCATCAATAGTTATAGGATGATCGTCTACAAGCAAAAGATTGTGTGTTTTCATGAAATAAATAGCATTAAAAATGCTTACGTGGAATAATAAATTTTGCGTTCAAATAGATATTTAAAATGCTTTTTGATTTCTTGGTTGTTTTGTATCAATTTGAAATCAAACTTTGTTTAATTTCATTCCTGCCAAAACTCACTATAAAAATTAGTTGTTGTCATTAATTCTTTATGGCTACCCATATTTGAAATTGTTTTATTTTCGAGTATATAAATAACATCAGAAGTTTTCTTCAGCGTATGTAAACGATGTGAAATAAATAAAATTGCACAATTTGGTTTAATTTTTTCTAACAATGTCATTGAAAAATTTTCTGTATTTCTATCCATTGCAGATGTTGCTTCATCAAGGATTAAAAATTGTGGTTTTTTATACAAAACTCTAGCTAATGCAACAATTTGTTTTTGACCTCCACTCAAATTAATACCCTCTTCGCCAAGTATTGTTCCCACGCCCTGAGGCAGTTGATTGAAATAAGTATCAAATCCGAAAGTAGTCAAAAATGAAATCAAGTTTTCTTGAGTTTCAACTTGTCCTAATAGAATATTGTCTATCACATTTCCATTAAATATGGTCACTTCTTGCGGGACTACACCAATCAAATTTCTGTAACTTTTTAATTCAATTTCTTGCAGCAGTAATGTATTATTGATGATTATATTTCCTTTTTCAAATGTATAAAAACGTTGTAAAATTTGACCTAAAGTGCTTTTCCCACTTCCGCTTTCTCCCACTATAGCTGTAAACGTACCTTTTTGAATGGTTAAATTTATATTTGTAAATAATTCACTTCGTCCTGCAAATCGAAAAGAAAGGTTTTGAATTGCAATCGAGTTAATTTCAGTAATTGGTTGCCCAGTTTCCTTTTCTTTGGCAATAGATGCAAACTCATACATTCTATTAAAAGCAATTTTTGCTTCATTAATAGGAATTGAAATTAAAGCCAAATTTGCAATCGAAGGCAGTAGCGAACTAACTATACCCAAAATTGCCATTAATTCCCCTAGTTTGATTTCAGAATTGAAAACTTGAATTGAGGTATAAATTAATGTTCCAATTAAGAAAAAAACACTTGCTATGCCAGATTGCCAAGAAAGCGTAATATTAATTTTTCCTAAATGAAATAGCTTTTCTTGAAAGTTAGCAAAAATCACCTCATTGGCTTTGTTAAAAACAGCTTGCTTGTTGTCATTTTTAATAGTAGCAATACCTTGAATGCTGTTGATATAATTACTCTCATTGAAAGCGTAACTCTGCATTACTTCTTTTTGAGCATTGATAATTTTTTTATTGCTTCTGTAAATGATATAAAAGTATAACGGTACACTCAACAAGGCTATTAAACCTATTTTCCATGTATACATAAACAAGAAAACCATTGAAATTATTGAAACTAAAACATCAATAACTAAACTACTTGCCAACATTTTGATGACTCTTTGCACACGTTGCGTGTCATTAAGACGAGCAACTAATTCTCCTATTTTTCTAGTATCAAAAAAGGGCTTTGGCAATTGAAGCAAAGAAGAAAAAAAGTTAGCATTAATCCTATTGTTAAAATCTTTGGATTGTTGTAACAAAAAAAACTCTCTTAAAATCGAAATCCCTACTCTAGCCAGCAGCAATATGGCTAGTAATGCAATGCCTGAAACTAGTTTTTTTATATTATGAGATGGTAAAATATCATCAATTAATTTTTGAGAAAACAAAGACATGGCCATACCTAAACCAGCCACAAAAACACCTAATAAAATAGAAATCCACAATAATTTGTAATCTTCTTTTAATAAATCTAAAAACCATTTTTTTTGGGAATGCTTCTCTGTTTCGGCTTTTACAAAATTCTCATTAGGTTCAAGAGTCAAGCAAGATTTAGAAATCCATATTTTTTCTAATTCGGTGGCTGATAAATAATATACTCCTCTAGCGGGATCGCCAATTAAGAATCCCTTTTGGTCATCATAGTGATAACAAACCACATAATGTTGTAGTTTCTCTTCTATGAGTACGTGCAGAATTACAGGTTGTTTGTGATCTATTAACGCTTGTATATCTGCCTCGCAGCCTTCGGCATTAAATCCTAATTCATTGGCAACTTGATATAAACCAAGTAAGGTTGTGCCTTGTTTAGTAGTACCGCTTAATTCACGTAACTTTTCAATAGATTGTAAACCGCCGTATAATTTTATAACAGATATTAAACAAGCAACACCACAATCAGATTGATCCAATTGTAGTGTATGGGTTTTTTCGATATTTTTTTGGTTCATTTTTTTGGTTCGGGAAGTGATAGTTCTTTCTTTTGGTTAGTGAACTTGATTTAATTTTTTGATTAGTGTAGGTACTTTTGTTTGTCCCTTAATTTTTTCGATTAACTGCTGATTTTTATCGTAAAGTACTAAGCAAGGCAAAGATTGAACATCAAATGTAGTAGCGAAAGTAACTTTAGAGTCACAAACAAAATTAATTTTATCATTGTTTAAAAGGTTATGTTTTTTAGCAAAAGACGCTATTTTTAATGGTTGTTCAAACGAAACAAAAACAAGTTGAAATGGATTAAAATCATCAATATGGTCATGGATCATTTGAGCTTCTTCATTGCAAAACTCACATTCACTATTAAAATAAATAAAAAGGGTAGCTGTATCTGTTTTTAAATTTTTATTAGAGAAAGACTCTCCGTTTAAATTCTGGTATGTAAAAGCAGGAATGGTTTTTATTTTTGCTGCGACCTCTTTTTTATGGTTGATTTTACTAACTATCTTGTAACCCATAAAAGAGAGTAAGCTTACAAATATTAGTAGTACAAATATTTTAAAGTATTTTTTCATTTTTCTTTTTTAAGAATAATTTAACGTAAAAAACATTATGACAACTACCCATAATAGCAAGGCACTACCGTAACTAGACGCTACTATTTTTAGACCTTGATCCATTGTGGTCTCAGTTGCTTTACCAATGTAATAGGCAAGAACTAACCAATAGGCTAATTCGATTAAATTAAGAACTTGAAAAGGATAAATTAGCCAAGGCTCTAAGCCTTCATATCCAACAATATTTAATGCAGATAATGGGTAAAAATATTGAATGTCTTCTAGTGTGAAATTAGTTTGAAAAAAATAAAACCAAAGTATTTTGAAGATAGGAACAAGTAAAAACATAAATTCAGCTGTAATTACAATATCAAATAACTTTTTGAATGTGATTTGTTTGGAGCTAAAGAAAAATACACCGATGTAACATACGCATGCAATAGAGCTTGTTTTGATGACAAATAGTATTGGTAAAATTATATATCCTACCCATTTCCATTTATCTTGGAACTCAAAATAATCACTTATTTGTTTTGTTGACAATTTATCAGCAATTGAATTATATATTAAATTGTCAATCTTTAAAATTTTATTTGTTGTAATACTAACAGCGAATAGTAAACTTATAATCAATATTAATTTTATGGATTTTTTTTTAATAGTCATTAATTATATTTTTGAGATGATTTTTTTTAGTCAATATAGATACATCAA
>CAZMHK010000089.1:0-12941 GCA_964566045.1 uncultured Flavobacterium sp. | reverse complement strand
TTATGGCTGTGGCTCATCGTTCTAGGCACGGATTGCAAATCCGCGCTATCGGGTTTAGATTTGCTTTGTGGGCATGAATTATGGCTGTGGCTCATCGTTCTGGGCACGGATTGCAAATCCGCGCTATCGGGTTTTTTTTAAACAAAATAATCTATCACTTAAGGAGTGGTTCAATATAAATAATTGGAGTAATCCTAATTTAGTGAATATAAAAAGTAAAAATATTAATTCGATACTGAGTTTTCCTTATGGATTAAATTGTTTTAAAATTAATTTAATTCTAATGCCATTTTGGAGAAGATAAATTAAGTTAAAATGATAAGAAAAGAATGATTTTGAAAGAAAATTAGGAATCCCGCTCCGCAAAGTCTCATGACTTTGTGTTTTTTTAAAAGTTCTTGAAAACCGTAAACACGTCAAAAGTCTCCTGACTTTTAATGCAAATGTCTTTAGCATGATATGCGTTTCAAATCATCATAAAAAACTACAAAGTAACCGTTGGGGTATTTTGTAGTTTTTTGTTTTAAAACGTTTTTTCATTAGGTTATGCAAACTAAAATGTGTTCGCTAGCCCCGATGGCAGTGGCATCCTTGCTGGGCGAGGCCCGTAACTTCGGGAGCCGTCAGCAAGATATAATGTACAGCGGGGACTTCGCAGAGCTAGAGCACCAGAGTGGAGCGATTCTGTTTTCAATTTCTAGTTATTTTATGAGTATAATTTTGGGCATAAACCTTTTCAAGTTCTTTCTCAGATTTGTTTTTTATTAACTTTTCTAATTAAGTACACACCCAAAAAAATAAATGTCACAGCACAAATCATTACAATTAATTGTGGTATACTTGTTCTATCAGTATCTGGTTTTAAAAGATAGTTTGTAAAAACTATTAATCCACCGATAATCATTGCCACTGCACTTACTTTTTTTGATTTTGTTTCCATGTTTTTATAAAATTTTCTAAATGTAAGTTTTTGAAAATTATAATTCAAATTTCAGCTTTATTTCTGTTGAAAACTGGTCGTTTAAAACTGTTATCTAAAGTTTTGCCGCTTGGCAAGGTAGCGTAACTTTATTTGCAAACCCGCTCCGCAAAGTCTCATGACTTTGCGTTTTTTTTAAAGTTCTAAAAAACCGTAAACACGTCAAAAGTCTCCCGACTTTTAATGTAAATGTCTTTAGCATGATATGCGTTTCAAATCATCATCAAAAACTACAAAGTAACCGTTGGGGTATTTTGTAGTTTTTTGTTTTAAAACGTTCTTTCATTTGGTTATGAAAACTAAAATGGGTTTGCTAGCCCCGATGGCAGTGGTATCCTTGCTGGCCGAGGCCCGAAACTTCGGGGGCGGCCAGCAAGATATAACGTACAGCGGGACAAGGCTTGTGATGAAAAATGAGCATGTGCTGCACAAAAAAAGCAGTATAGTTTTTTAATAAATTGTTTTTAAATGAAAGAAGTAAACAAAGTCGTGTTTGGCTCTACTTTTAGATAGCGGTTTTGTTTATTACTGGTGATTACGTGGCGATACAAAGACTTACTTAGCAAGCGCTTGGGTATGCCTGCGCATCGTTTACTTTGTAGCTGTGCCTTGAATGATAGCTGCGAGTAGTTTTTTGGCGCGCAATAGCCTGATTTTTACATTGGGTAGGGGATCACCGGTTTTGTCAGCTATTTCTTGATAGCTCAACTCTTGAAAGTAACGTAATTGAATTACTTCTTGATAAATGGGTTTCAATTCCTTAATAAATTGTAATAGTTGCGAGAGGTTTTGCTCGGTGATCAATTCATCTTCGGCTGATGGTGTCGTATCGGCAACATTATAGGCTTGCTGGTCCTCTTGATCTGTTATTTCAATAAAAAGGCTACTACTTTTTTTGCGTAGTAAATCAATATGCACATTTTTGGCAATGGCAATTAACCAAGTGTTGAACTGAAATTCAGGATTGTAACTACTTAGTTTGTCAAAAGCTTTTGAGAACGTTTCGATAGTGATATCCTCAGCAGTAGTTTCGTTTTCGGTACGTTTGAGCATGAAGCCATAGACCTCGTTCCAATAATAATCCAATAGAAAGGTAAAGGCAATTTGGTCGCCGCGTTTTGCTTTTTCTATTTGTTGTATTATTTCCACGTAGCTGGTTTTGAAAATAAGTTAAGGATAAAAATGTTGAGTTGTGTAAATACCAATACTAGTTCAACGATAGGAAACCAGACTTTTAAATCTTTCTCGTGTAGTTTTCCTGCCGAAAAACCAATCATAATCCATGCCACAAGGTAACGAACTCCAATTAAACTTACTACTGCAATCCATTGAAATTGTAAAAGCAATAGCGGAATAGGTAAAAGGAAAAATAATAATTGCGAGCTGTAAAAAGTACCCAATTGCAATTGGTCTACAAATTTATAATGACTTGCTGTGGCGATGTGGCGGCGTTTTTGGCGTAACCATGAACCGTACGTTTTTTTTGGTGTTGATTGTGTAAAACTTTCAGCCGCGTACATGATGGTAGTGTTTTTTTTGTTTGCAGCTTGATTGATAAACAGGTCATCGTCACCAGAACGAATTTTCATGTGCTCGATAAAACCGTTTACATTAAAAAATTCTTCACGTTTGTAAGCCAAATTGCGACCAACACCCATATAAGGTCGACCTATTTTTGCCCAAGAAAAATATTGTACGGCGGTCAATAAGGTCTCAAAGCGGATGAGTTTGTTTAAAAAGGACCCTGAAATTCGTTCGTATTTTCCGTAACCTAAAACGATTGTTTTTTGCATGGTAAATTGCGAACTCATTGCAGTTATCCAATCTTTGGAGGTTGGAAAACAGTCGGCATCAGTAAACAATAAATATTCTTTTCTTGCTGCTTTGATACCTAAAGTTAAAGCGTATTTTTTATTACCCCAAAAGGCTTCGTTATTGGCTACTTTTACTAATCGAATGTTGGAGTATTGTTTTTCAAATTCTTCAAAAATGTCGAGTGTACCATCGCTTGAAGCGTCGTCAATCAATACAATTTCAAAGTTAGGGTAATCTTGTGCAGCCAAAATAGGGATAAATTGAGCTACATTTTCTTCTTCATTTTTGGCACACACAATCACAGAAATTGGAATGTGCTTGGGCGTGATGGTTTGTGGTTTGGCAAATGCAAAGGTTCTAAAAACGCCTAGGTAGTACGCAATTTGAACAAAAACGATAAAAATAAAAAAGTAAAATAGGATAATAAGCATTTGAATTTAGTGAGTTTAAAAACCGATGTTTTGTAGGGTGCAAAGGTATGAATTCAATTGCGAAATGTTTAACTACTATTTTAAAATTTCAAAAGATTTTAAATCGGGCATTTTTTCATTTCATTGGCCGTGTCAATTGCTTGATGGGTGTTGATTTTTTCGAGTTCTACGATGATATTTTCATAGTTTTTTTGATCTCTGTTTTGCGACATTTTTCGGGTGGCATGCAATTCAGTGATTTCAATTTCAAAGGCTATGATTCCGTTGGCTTGTTGCATGGTTTCATCTGATAAATTCTCAATACGCACCGGATTTTGCTGGTCTTTTTCGTATTTGTCAACTAACTTTTTTAAGGAGTCAATTACAGCGTCGCCCGTTACGATTTTTATTTTACCGTGAATTTGTACCGCGATGTAGTTCCAGGTAGGTACGTTTTCATGATCGTACCACGATGAAGAGATGTAGCTGTGCGGACCTGAAAAAACTGCCAAAACTTGATCATTCTCTAAAAATCCTTGCCATTGCGGGTTGGCTTTTGATAAGTGCCCGTATAAAATTTCGGTGCCGTCAGGTCTTGTTTCCAATTCTAACGGAATGTGAGTGGCACACAAACGACCTTGCGATTGATTGATTAAAATACCAAAGCTATTTTCTTGAAGGAATTTTTGAATTTCGGCTTTGTTCTCGTTTTTGTAAATTTCAGGTATGTACATGTTTGGCAGCTTTTAAATCGTCATTTGTGCGAGTTACAATTTTAAATGATATTGACTTCGGCTTCTATGGCAATGCCAAAGGTTTTAAAAACGGTATCTTGAATAATTTGAGAAACTTCTAGAATTTCTTTACCCGTAGCCGATCCGTAGTTTACTAAAACTAATGCCTGATTTTTATGAATACCAGCATCGCCAAAGCGCTTTCCTTTCAAACCCGCTTGCTCAATAAGCCATCCTGCTGGAACTTTTACTTCAGTAGCTGAAATGTCAAAATACTTCATGGCTGGAAACTTTTGGTGAATAGGTTCAAAATCAGTTTTCTTTAAAATCGGATTTTTAAAAAAACTACCGCTGTTTCCTAATTCTTTGGGGTCAGGTAATTTACTTTGACGAATGGCAATTACAGCCTCGCTTACTTCTTTTAACGAAGGTGTTTTAATATTTTTTTTTGCTAATTCGGTTTCAATATCTCCGTAAGAAATGTTGATTTTATGGTTGCGTTTGCTCAGTTTGAAAACTACTGAGGTAATGATGTATTGGTTTTTTACCTCATTTTTAAAGATGCTTTCACGGTAACCAAACTGGCATTCTTCTTTCGTGAATGTTCGCATCTCTTGGGTTTCGATAGCCATTGCGGTGCAGGATACAAAAGTATCTTTGATCTCGGTTCCATAAGCGCCAATGTTTTGCACGGGTGTTGTGCCTACGTTTCCGGGAATGAGTGACATGTTTTCAAGACCTCCAAAATCTTGTGCGATGGTCCACAGTACAAATTCATGCCAATTTTCGCCAGCTTGACTTTCAACCCAAACAAAATCATCATTTTCATCAATAATTTTTTTACCTTTTAAATCTATGTGAAGTACGAGTGCATCAATATCTTTTGTCAGTAACATGTTGCTCCCACCTCCTAAAATAAATTTTGGTTGATGGGCATGTAATTGTAAAACCTGTTCTAAAGTGCTTAGGTTTTGAATAGCAACAAATTGTTTGGCTTGTGCTTCAATGCCGAAGGTATTGTATTTTTTTAATGAAAAATTAGAATATATTTCCATGAATGGGACTGCGTTTTTTGAATTGTTTTTTGAACTTCAAAAGTAAGGATTAAAATTTACTTGTGTTTTTTTTCATGCAAATAAGCTAGGTTCTTTTTTTAGTGACCGAAAATCGAAGGAGGAATTACGCTATTGTTTTTCGCTTTTTGAAAAAGTTAATTTCTGTTTGTTTTTTGATCAGTCTCGAAATTAGCAATTAATTCGTGGTACTTGTTTGCTATGAATTTCATATTGGTTGCGTAATTGGCATTTTGTGTTACAAAATTGTAATTCTGTAAAACGGCCTCTGCTCGATATTCAGGTCGCTCAAAGGCCCAAATAAGTTCATGAGCTAGAGTTTTGTAATCATCAATGGGAACTAATTGTCCGTTTTGGCGGTGTGTAATCCAGCTTTGATTTCCCGCAATATCTGACACAATAGGGTAGCAGTGGCAGGCCATGGCTTCAAATAATGATGCTGACACGCCCTCAGTAATAGGCATGCTAATGTAAAAATTAGATTGCTGCAACAAGTTTGGCAAGTTAGTGTTAGGAATCCGTACGGTGAAATGAACTTTGTCGAAAATGTTTAAGTTGGAAGCGAGTTCTTGTAAGTACGCGAGTTGTGTGCCGTGTCCTACAATGGTAAGTTTAAAGTCGTATCCCTTTTGGTGTAAAAGTCCGAAGGCTTGAATGATACACGCATGCCGGTATTCAGGTAACAAAGAGCGCGTCACGATAGCATGGATTTTATTTATCGGGGCTTTGGCTGCAGCTTGGAAATTTTGTAAATTGATTCCTTTTGGTAGTACTAAAACTTTGTTCATGTCAACCTTTGCTGCAATCATAGAAGGGGTCATCACGGGTCCCCAAGCATGAATTAAGCTTGCTTTTTTGAATGCGTATCTTTGAATCCGTTTTTTTAAGGGAAGTAAAATCGAATTTTCTGGCCATAAATCAGTTCTGCCTTGCTGTGCAATAACTTTGAGTGGTACGTTGCTGAGAGCTGCCAAAAAACCGTAGCTTGTAGTGCGCTCTGCAATGATCATGTCCGGACGTTCAGTTTTGACAATTTTGTTGATTTGAATGGGGGCGAACAGGTATTCTAGTATTCTAAGTATTCTGTTTTTAAGGGGTGTATTTGGCGTTTTTAATTCCCAAGTTACAATTTCAAAATCTCCAAATTCTTTGAGCCCCGTAATCCACGTAATGGCATCGGCCCGATAGGATTCGCCTAGAAAAAGTATTTTTCTTTTTGCCATGTAGCACAATTAAGAAGTTAGGGCTCTGTTTATGAAATCGTTCAGCGGTTTTATAAGAATCAGTTTTTGAGCGACTGTTTGCACAAAATCAGGTTTTGTAGCGTCTTGAAAATTAATTTTTTGTGAGGTTTCAAAACTTTTCAATTTTAAAAACTCAATAGCCGGATGCTCTTTCTCGTAACCGCGTGGTGGATTTTTGAGCGTGTTTTTTTCGTCGCGATCAAAATTACCAAACTCTTTTTTGAACTGTTTCTCTTCCAGAATGGCCTCTAGGTCATCGTAAAAAAAAGCAATTTCTTTGCGGATCTTTTTTACATCTTCGGCTTCAGGACAATACAAACCGCCAGCAATAAAACTAGCGCCGTTTTCTAAGTGAATGTAGTATCCAGAACGAGTAATGCCTTTTCCTCCAGAAGAAAGCCAAATGCCCAAATGCGATTTGTAGGGAGTTTTATCTTTTGAAAAGCGAATATCACGATTGATGCGGAATGTACAATTTTTGACCTCTAACATTTCAAGTGTAGGGTCCATGGGCTTCATTAGCTCCAATAAATCCGCTACCATGTTTTGATAATCTTTTTTAAAAGCTTCGTATTCTTTTTTGTGATCCAAAAACCAATCTCTGTTGTTGTTGGCTTTGAGGGCATCTAAAAAATCAAGTGTATTTTGCGCTAACATACCTTTATTGTATTTTTTGTCTAATATCAGCCTCGCTAACAAATCCAGTTTGTCTCCAAGTTAATTTTTGTTTGTTGTACAAAAGGAGAGTAGGTAACTCGCTAATTTTGAGTTCACTCATTAAGGTCTTGTTTTGATCGGCATCGAGTCGAATGATTTTCGTTTCACCTTTTTCATTTTGAATCGCATTCATATAAGGCGCCATTTTTTTACAAGGTGCACACCATTCTGCATAAAAATTAATCAATACTTTTTGATTGGATTTCAAAAGCTCATAGTATTGTTCTTTCGTTAATCCTACTATTTTAGTATTCGGTTTTAATAAACCAGCTGCTTCCCATTTTAAGATACCTCCTTGAAGTTCGTAAACAGTGGTAAAACCTAATTGCTCTAGTTTTTCGGCTGCACTTTCGCTTCGACCGCCGCTTTTGCAGTACACAAAAACAGGTTTTGACTTGTCAAGTTTTTCTACTTGAGTTGTAAAATTATTGTCCATCCAATTGATGTTTTTTGCTTGATCAATATGCTCAGAGGCAAATTCGGCTGGAGTTCGCACATCCAAAAGTTGCGCATTTGCTGTAGCTTTCAACACTTCATTAAACTGTTTTGCATCCAATTTTTGATTCTTGTTGGTGCTTTGACCTTGACAAGAAACCAACATAAATAGGATTAAAACGTAACTTAAAACTCGTGCTTTGTTCATCATGTTGTTTGTTTAGTTGTATTTTGGGGTTGCCCCCTCGAACTTGTGATTAATTTTTATTCTTTATAGTTTACCAATAGGGCAAAAGTTTGTAGGCCGATGTAATATGTTTTTTAATTACTGATATAAATTAGCTTTTTAGCACTTTATTAATTTTAAAGAACAATTCTTCAGCAGCTACAGGTTTAACTAAGATTTCATCAATATGTAGCTCCTGTAAATTAGCAGTATTCATGTACGAATCGCCGGTTACAACTACAATCGGAATGTGTGCGTTTTTGTTTGGTAATTCTTTGATGTGGTCTATCAAATCGAAACCTGAATAGGAACTAATTTGTAAATCGGTTATCAATAAATCAATTTCATTGGTGCTCAGATATTCTTGAGCCGCTTCAACCTCCTGAAAAGTGGTCACTTTTACATTGATTTTTGAAAGTATTTTTTTTAGTAAAAGTAAAGTCATGGTATCGTCATCAATTACCACAAATTCTTTCTTCGAGTTTTCAAGTAATCGAGTTAATTTGACTTGGTTGGTTTCTTGTTCTGCGTTCAAAGGCTCGAGCATGAGGAAAAATGAAATTTCTGTACCAACATTTACTTCGCTCTTTACTGCTATTTGTCCTTTGAAAAGCTCGATAATATTTTTGCATAAATTTAATCCAAGTCCAGCTCCAAAACTAATTTGTTCTTGGTGCGCGGTACTTTGGTAAAACTTATCAAAGATTTTATCAATTTCATGTGCTGGTATTCCTGCTCCTGTATCTTTAATCGCTACATCAAATCGGTAGCTATTTTGGTCTTTGGTTAGTGTTGTATTTACTGTAATCGATCCTGTTTTTGTGAACTTTATGGCATTACCAATAATGTTGTAAAACAGCTGATGAATTTTTACATTATCAGCCCAAACTTCAATGTCTAAGTCAGGCTGAATGTTGTAATTAATTTGTAATTGTTTTAACTCCGCTAGTCCTTTCAATGATTCTAATATGGCATTGACTTCGGTTTTTAAATTAACCTTAGTGTTGTACAAAACCAGCGTATTGTTTTCATTTTTAAAAAAGTCCAGAATTTGACTCACTGTTATCTGCAATGAATTAGCAGTAAAATACAGAGAATCAATATTGGCATTTAAATCAGGATTGTTGTTGACAACCTTTATTTTTTTTGAAAAGCTTGAAATGATATTAAGAGGAGCCCTCATTTCATGGCTAATCATTCCTATAAGTTGGTTCTTTTTGTCCAGGTTGATTTCAGCTAGTGTTTTGGCTTTAGCTAATTTGTTCTCTAAAATGTACGAGTTGATGGTGTAAACTAAAAGCAGCACTGTCACTAAGGCAATTGCGGTTAACAGTACAATAATAAGTTTCTTTTTGTTCTTTAAACTGTCTTTGTAATCTTCAACCGATTTGATGTATTCTAGTTTGTTAAGTTCTTGTGCTGAGCTAGAGTATAATAGCACAATTTCTTGGCTTTTGGCCAATAGTGATTTGTTAATCAATAATAATTGCTTGTCTTTCTCCTTAATGTTGCTCTGAACTTTTTTGAGTTTGTTTATTTCTGTTTTGTAATGATTTTCAGTAACTCTAAAGATGTTGGAGAGTTGCTCTTCAAACGAACCTGATTTTTCTTGGTTATTGAAAACCATTTTAATGACTGATTTCACTTCCTCTTTATCCACTTGATTTTTTCCCGAAAGGGCGTTTCCAATTCTACCAAAAAGACCTTTTTTCTTGGTTACAGTAGCCGTTTTGGTTGTGTCATAGGTAATAGAGCTTAATACTTTTTCGTAATCGTAGGCTTTTACTTTGAAATCAATGTCTTGTAGTTTCTTAACTGCATTGAAATTGGTATTGATTATCTGATCCAATTCAGCTTTGAGGACACTTAATTTTGTTTCGGCTCCTACTTTCTTATCTATAATGTCTTTAAAAACAGCATCTGTGGTAGTTAATGAACTCAATTGCTGTAAATCGGCCGTCATCTTTTGCAATGACAATTGGTACTTTTTAAAATCGGCTGCCGTTGTTGTATTTAAATAGGTGGTAAACGCATTATTAGCTTCAAAATAACTTTTGGTAGCTTGGTTTGATAAGGTAAGCGCTTGGTTTGGTTTAGCAATTTTATCTATTGATTGGTACAAGTCGTTTTGCACATTCATCTCTGAATACCAAAATTTAAACGCCACTACTTGCAAAGCAATGATCGATAAAAATAGTAATAAGTGTATTGTTTTTCTGTATTTTGAGTTCATAAGAAAGTAAACTTCAGAGGTGTTAAGAGTGATTTATTGCATTAAGCGCGGTAAAGATAGCTATAAATTAAAAATAGAATACGATTGCAAGGTCGATTTCACAATTTCCTCCGTGCGCTCTGGATGTGTATCCGAAATAAATAATTGGCCAAATGTATCGCTGTTGACCATTTCAATTATTTTTCCAACGCGAGTTTCATCTAACTTGTCAAAAATATCATCAAATAGGAGCAGTGGTTTTACGCCACTTTGCTTTTTTAAAAATTCAAATTGTGCCAGTTTTAAAGCAATCAAGTAAGATTTTTGTTGACCCTGTGATCCAAATTTTTTAATTGGATACTCGTCAATACAAAAAGACAAATCGTCCTTATGAATACCAACAGAGGTGTACTGCAAGGCACGGTCTTTGCCAAGGTTTTCATCCAAAAGTTGCAGCAAATTTTTAGTTTCTAAATGGCTCTCGTATTTTAGTTGAACGGTTTCTTGTGATCCTGTTATGGCTTGATGGTGTTTGTTAAAAATGGGGACAAACTGTTCTATGAAAGCTGTCCTTTTTTCGAAAATGGAACTGCCGTACTGCTCTAGTTGCTCATTATATATAGATAAGGTATCCGCATCAAAAACATGATTCAAGGCAAAATATTTCAACAAAGCATTGCGCTGACTGATTACTTTTTGATAGTGAATTAACTGTTGCAAGTAATGCGCATCTAATTGTGAGATCACGCTATCCATAAACTTGCGACGGGTTTCACTGCCTTCAACAATTAAATCGCGATCTGCGGGAGAAATAATCACAAGAGGAATGAAACCGATATGATCCGAAAATTTGTCGTAAGCCTTGCCATTGCGTTTTAAAACTTTTTTTTGACCTTTTTTTAAACTGCAAACAATTTGCTCGGTTCGATCGTTTTTCTCAAATTCGGCATCAATCACAAAAAAATCCTCACCATGCTTGATATTTTGCACCGCGAGCGGATTAAAATAACTTTTGCCATAGGCCAAATGGTAAATAGCATCTAATACATTGGTTTTGCCAATTCCGTTTTTACCCACAAAACAATTGATTTTGTGGTCGAAACTAAAACTGACTTCAGAGAAATTTTTATAATTGAATAACGAAATCTTTTTTAAATACATGAGTGGTGCTTGTGGTAGTATTGTTTGCTTTCAAGAGTGTTTTTGTGGCTTTGAAAACAGGTGCAAATTATCGAAAATTATCGATATAACTTTCTTTTTGTTAGTCTTTGAAGCGGAAATAATGCAAGGTTTTGAGGCTGTTTCAGTACATTCTAAAATTTTTTAATATAAAACCTATTTTTTTGTGTGGGTTTGAATAAAAATTTTATTTTTGCCACTCACTAAATTAAATTGAAATGGCAACTTACAATAAGAGAGGATATAAAGTACCAAAAGAAAAAGAAGTTAAGGAAGAAGCAGTAGAAGCAGTGGTTATTGATGATAAAGATAGTACAACTGCCGAAGTATTTTCTAAATTAGACGAGACTGCATCCAAAACGGAAGATTTTGTTGCTAAAAATCAGAAAGTTATTCTAGGATTTGTTGCTGCCGCAGCTATCGTGACTATTGGTTACTTGGCTTACCAACGATTTATTGCTGCTCCAAAAGAGGATGAAGCTGCTAATGAAATGTTTGTTGCACAACAAAACTTTCAAAAAGCTACTGATGGTGTAGCGAGCGATTCATTATACAAATTGGCTTTGAACGGATCTGAAGGAAAATTTGGATTTGTAAAATTAGCGGATGAGTATTCTGGTACAGCTGCAGGAAATTTAGCGAACTACTACGCTGGTATCGCGTACTTGAACACAGGAAAGTACACAGAAGCTATTGATTATTTAAACAAATTTTCATCAGATGATATCGTGCTTTCAGCTTTGGCTAAAGGAGCAATTGGAGATGCTTATTCACAAAAGAACCAACAAAAAGAGGCTTTAGAGTATTACATC
The DNA here is from genome assembly GCA_964566045.1 of uncultured Flavobacterium sp. Classification (GTDB taxonomy): domain Bacteria; phylum Bacteroidota; class Bacteroidia; order Flavobacteriales; family Flavobacteriaceae; genus Flavobacterium. Next base: position 1,105 of record CAZMHK010000089.1, on the reverse strand, counting down.
AAAGCAGCTGAAATGAATAAAAACGACTTTACTACACCGCGCTTTTTGTTAAAAGCTGGTAAAGTAGCATTAGCTCTTGGTAACAAAGCAGATGCCTTGAAGTATTTTACAGATATTAAAGAGAACTACGAAGCAACTCCAGAAGCAGCATCTGTTGATGTATTGATCGGATTGTCTCAGTAAGTTTAACTTACTTTATATAGCGAGGGTTAGTGGTTACATTGGCTTTAAGATTTTTTTCTTAATCCTTGTAACTTCTAACCTTCTCTCGTATCTTTAACTTTTAAAATCATACAATAAAATTAACCTTTATGGCTACTGAAAATAAAAATTTATCTGATTACGACAAAAGTGCAATTCCTGATGCAAGTAATTTTCGATTCGGAATTGTGGTCGCAGAATGGAACGAAGTAATTACCGAAGGCTTGTTCAATGGTGCGTATCAAGCATTGATCGAAAATGAAGTTCCTCAGGCGAATATCGTGCGTTGGAATGTTCCTGGAAGTTTTGAACTTATTTATGGTTCGAAAAAAATGTTGCAAACTCAAAATGTTGATGCTGTTATCGCTATTGGTTGCGTAATTCAAGGTCAAACAAAACACTTTGATTTTGTTTGCGAAGGCGTTACTCAAGGAATCAAAGATTTGAATATTCAAACGGATATTCCGGTTATATTTTGTGTTTTAACCGACAATACTATGCAACAGTCTCTTGATCGAAGCGGTGGTGTACACGGAAACAAAGGTACCGAAGCAGCTATTGCAGCGATTAAAATGGCGTACATTCGTCAACAAGCTAGTTTACAACATCAATTCAATCATCAGCCAAAATTAGCCGCTGCCGCTTTGCAACTTGAAGATGGAACGCTAAAACTAGAAGAATAAAATTATTTTATAAGTTCCCAGAAACCCATATTGTTGCAAAAACAGTATGGGTTTTTTGTTTTATTTAAGAGTGCAAAGTAGTCCTTTGCAGCTATAATTTCCTTAAATTTGTGCCTCTTGGTTTAAAAAAATAAACCACCAACTTTTAAATCTATTTTTTTAATGGCGAGTATGATTCAATTGCTTCCTGATCATGTTGCTAACCAGATTGCTGCCGGGGA
>CAZMHK010000088.1:0-13054 GCA_964566045.1 uncultured Flavobacterium sp. | reverse complement strand
AAAAAAGTAAATACTTTATTATTTTGTATTCAATATTGAACAAGTTCAATATTTAAAAGAAAAATATCCAATTATTTTGCATTAGTAAAATCACTAACTATTAATACAAATTACCATGAAAAAAAGCGTAACAACATCCCTTTTAATGATCGGACTCTTTTTTGGTCATACCAGTTGTTCAAATGAGGAAACAACAAAAGAAATCTCAGCAACTTCCAAAGTAAAAGAGAAATTAGCAAATAGCACAGCGCGTATTGGTGACTGTGCGGCAGTTCCTGGGTGGGCAGCAGCTAACGGAGGCACAACAGGAGGTGGAGCAGCGGCCGAAACTGTGGTTAGCAATTACAGTCAATTAAAAGCAGCGATCGAAAACACAGCTATTAAAGTAATACGTGTAACCGGTACAATAACTATCCCTGCTACTTCAACAGGGCGTATCACATTTCAAGATCAAACTAGTAAAACAATCTATGGCGCTTCGGGAGCTCGATTAGTTTCTACTGATCAAACAAAAGCAAATTCTGGAATTTTAAATATCAAAAGATGTAAAAACATCATCATTAGAAATTTAATTTTTGAAGGTCCTGGTGCCTATGACACCGATGGTTGGGACAATATGATATTAGATAATTGCCAGAACGTGTGGGTGGATCACTGCGAATTCAGAGACGGAGTAGATGGTAATTTTGACATCAAAAATCAATCTGACTATATCACCGTATCTTACACAAAATTTACCTACTTAAAAGCGCCTAGACCAGGAGGTTCGGGAGGTTCACTTGATCACCGTTATTCAAATTTAATAGGCTCAAGTGATGGAGCAACAGCTGATAGAGGCAAACTACGAATTACATTTGCACGTTGCTGGTGGGCTAGCGGATGCAGAGAACGCATGCCTAGAGTTCGATTTGGACGTGTTCATATTGTAAACAGTTACTTCAATAGTGCAGTAAGCAACAAATGTATCGCTGCAGGTTTTGAAGCTAATATTAGAGTTGAAAATAATGTTTTCGAAAATGTAAAACAACCTATTGATTTAATGACAGGATTCACCGCTGTTACTGCTGTTGGAAATATCTTTACCAATACAACAGGTAACACCGCCGGAAGTAATACTGCCTTTACACCAAGTTATAGCATACCATTATTAGCTGCTTCAGCTGTAAAAAGCGACATCTCAGCCAATGCTGGCGCTACTTTTAGTGGTAACATTTGCGGTTCATTCTAACAAAGAAGCAAAAAACAACAACTTTAACACCTTTCTTGTTTGTGAAAGGTATTTTTTTTTAACTGATTGTGTCCTTAAACTTTTAAATGTTTGAACGCGGTTTGTTTAATCGTCATTTTTTACTCTTTCTAAAATTCACTATTTTTGCAGTCTAAAATTAGATAAGATGTCAAATAAAAAATACAAAATAGCGGTTATTCAGTTGAATTTGAATGATGTTGCCGAAAACAACTTAAAAAAATGCATCAGTTGGGTTCGCGATGCCGCAAAACAAGGAGCTGAAGTTATCTCCTTACCTGAGTTATACAGCAGTCATTATTTTTGCCAAAGCGAAGATGTCGAAAATTTCTCTATTGCAGAACCATTATACAGCACCTCTTTTACTGCTTTTAGTGCTTTAGCAAAAGAACTAGGTGTGGTTATTATTGTTCCTTTTTTCGAAAAAAGAATGGCGGGTATTTATCATAACAGTGCTTACATTATTGATACTGACGGTACTGAAGCTGGTTTGTACCGTAAAATGCACATTCCAGACGATCCTGCTTTTTATGAAAAGTTTTATTTCACACCAGGTGATTTAGGATTTAAAAACAATCCAACCAAAAAAGGAAATATTGGAACATTAATTTGTTGGGATCAATGGTATCCTGAGGCTGCTCGTTTAACGGCATTAAAAGGTGCTGAGGTATTGTTTTATCCTACCGCAATTGGATGGCACCCTCAAGAAAAAGAGCAGTACGGTGAAAACCAGCATAATGCTTGGATGACCGTAATGAAAGGACATGCCGTAGCAAATGGTGTGTACGTTGCAGCAGCCAACCGCATTGGCTTGGAGAAATATTTACCTGACACAGCTGGTATTCAGTTTTGGGGATCTTCGTTTATTGCTGGACCACAAGGAGAAATTTTGGCGCAAGCCTCACATGATCAAGAAGAAATCCTAATTGCCGAAGTGGATCTTGATTTACAAGAAAACGTTCGTCAAAACTGGCCGTTTTTTAGAGACCGCCGTATTGATGCTTTTGGCGATATTACAAAAAGAGCTATTGACTAGATTTTTAGTACCAATAAAAACAAGCCTGCTAATTTTAAAATCAGCAGGCTTGTTTGTTTTAAATGATAACTCTATTTAATTCAAATCGGGTTGAAATATTTTCACCGTTCCGTCTCCTTCGCTACTTACAACAACTAGGCTTCGTTTGGTTGGACTTTTAGATGCTGGTATAAAAAGTAAGCCTTCTGGCGCATCGCCTGTTTTAAAAGTTTGCAAAAATTGAGGGGCAGTAGGATTCGAGACATCGTAAACCATTACAGCATCGGCACGCTCTAGACCTACAAAAAGAATGGTTTTAGAACCCATTTTAGTTACTACAACTGCCTCCGGCTCTACTCCTTTATCGTCACTTCTGTTATCATCGTAAATTCCTAATTCTTGTGCTTTGCGATCCAATTCGTTTTTACTATCGAAAACCAAAGCTCCAGTATTTCCATTCCAAATAGAAAAAGAACGGGCACCAAAAGATACTAATTCATCAAAGTCACCATCACCATCGGTATCTCCCATTTTGGTGTTGATGTTTAATCTTCCCATGCTTGTTTCTGCTTTTAGTAATGTTGCATTAGGAAAAGCAACAAGATCGAGCAGAACTGTAGCGTTATTGATACGTTTAACGTCAACAAAACCAGTGTACTCTCTTGCATCTCCTTCATTGGCTGTAACAACATATGGTACATTGTTTACTTCAAAATAACTAATCGCATCTGGTTGATACATTCCTTTAGCTTTCCATGTAGCAAAAGCCGTTTTAGTATCTCTATCACTAATATCAATTGCATTTTCAGCCAAATTATAATCTTTGTAACCCAATGGAAAAATGTTAGAAATAGTTTTTGTAACCAAATCAATCTTGGCAATTCCATTATTTTCTTGTAAGGTTACCCATGCCGTTTTTGAATCCGATGAAATAGTGATGTATTCTGGCTCAATATCAGATGCAAAATCATTTGTTGGACTCGCCACACGGAAACCTTTAGTTTTCAATTCGGCCAACTTATTACTAAACGCAGCAAAATTTAAAGTCGTAACCGCGTAATTGTCATTTACAGAAATTATAGAAACAGTTCCGTTTGGATCAACGGTATAACCATCATTTGGCTCACCTTCATTGGCAGTCAAAATAAAATTACCGTTTGGCGAAAAAGTAACCATATCAGGCAATGATCCAACAGTTACAACTTTGATAACACTATAGTTAGTAGCATCAAAAATGACCACCTTACCAGCTTCTTGTTTGTTTGGAGTTGCTTCTAGCGCCACCGCTACTTTTCCATTATGAGTTGCTACACTATTAGCAGCGCCATTATAGGTGGTCAAGTCAATAGTCGTTAGCAGTTTAGGCGAGGAAGGATTGGACAAATCAATTACATCTATTCGATTGGTACCACTATTATTTACCGTAAATAATCTTTTTGTAACCTCATCATAAGCGCTAATTTCAGCAGCTCCAGCTCCTCCTACGGTAAGTGACCCTATTTCTTTAAAACTTGCAGCATTTTCATTAACGATTAACTCAGGTTCTTGATTTGAATTCGAGTCTTTTTCGCAACCTACCAAAGCGGCACCGGCAACTAAAAGCATCATAAATTGTTTTTTCATAATGGTTTGTTTTTTGTTTTTTTCAAAACTAACATGGATCTGTATTTTTGAAATTAAGGCAACATTATAAAATCATTACCAAAAAAAACTGACAAGAATCATGAGTAGCTAATCTAACCCACATCATTTTTGAGTGTGAAGCTGAATGTTTATATTTGCATACTTCAATTAAGAAATACTTTATGACTACAAATACAAGACGATTTCCTGCCGAGTGGGAAAAACAACAAGGAATGTTGCTTAGTTTTCCGCATAACGGGAAAGATTGGCCAGGGAAATACGAGGCAGTTCAATGGGCATTTGTCGAATTTATTAAAAAAGTAGCCGCTTTTGAAACCGTTTATTTGGTTGTAGCCGATGAGCAACAAAAGCAAAAAGTGCAAGAAATGCTCGAGATGGCACATGTAGCGCCTGACGCAATTTCATATATCGTATACAAAACCAATCGCAGTTGGATGCGTGATTCAGGACCAATTATCGTTTATAATGGTTCTGAAAGAGAAGCTTTGAACTTTAACTTCAATGGTTGGGCCAAATACAAAAACATACAATTAGATAAGTTGGTTCCTGAAAAAGTAGCCACTCATCTTGGATTGCCACTTACGCAAGTAACTTACAAAGGAAAACCAGTTATTGTAGAAGGTGGTGCTATAGATGTAAACGGTCGTGGTACTTTGTTAACATCTGAAGAATGTTTATTACATCCCGATATTCAAGTACGAAATGCTGGTTTTACGAAAGAAGATTACGAAGCCGTATTCAAAGAATATTTAGGAGTGACTAATGTAATTTGGCTTGGAGACGGTATTGTTGGTGACGACACGCATGGCCACATTGACGATTTATGCCGCTTTGTCAACGAAGATACCATTGTTACCATTGTAGAAACAAATCCAGAGGACAAAAACTATCATGCCTTGCAAGATAATTTAAAGCGTTTGCAGAATGCAAAACTCGAAAACGGTAAATCACCGGTAATTGTTGCCTTGCCAATGCCTAAAAAAATACTTTTTGACGGATTGCAATTACCCGCCAGTTACGCGAATTTTTTAATTTTAAACAACTGTGTTTTAGTACCTACATTTAATGACAGTAATGACCGCATTGCACTTAATATTTTATCAGAATGTTTTCCAGACCGTGAAGTTATTGGCATTAGTGCTACCGATTTTATCTGGGGTTTTGGAACCTTGCACTGCTTAAGTCAGCAAATTCCACAATAAGATTAAAACAAAAAAAATAGGCTACCCGAGTTGGATAGCCTATTTTTTTATATATAGTTTGTTCTTATTTCTCTTTGGTGAAAGGAATTGTTTGTCCTCCGGTAACCAACATGTCAAAAGCATTCATACTATCATTGAATTCGAAAATTAATCCTGCCAATTTCGATTCAAATTTATTTTTACCAATTGACTCTACACTAAAACCAGGATATCCAGTAATTAGCACATTTAACGCGCCGTTTTTCTCTGTGAAAGTGATTTTGATTGGAGCCATTTTGGTAGAATAAGTACCTAAATATCCATCTAAAATTACATCTTTTTCAAGAGTTCCAGCAGCTGCTGTCCAAGTATTATTTTTAGTATTACTATCTGGCAAAACGTGCACAGGGTCCAAAGTAATACTTTCAATTTCTTCTGTTGAGTTGTGTTTAAAAGACCAAGCTTTGTTGCGTTGCCAAATTTCAACTGGTAAATTCACACGTGACACTTTTCCACTTTTTGTTTTTACATCCAATGAAACAGGCATAGCCATTTTTTCGAAGTTTTCAATACTAATGACAGCACCTAATTTAGGATCATTTTTTACATATTTCACGCTATTGATACCTTGATCAAAGCGCCAGTTGTATTGGAACCAACCTCTCCAAAACCAACTCAAATCTTCACCAGCAACATTTTCTATTGTTCTAAAAAAATCATCAGGTTGCGGGTGTTTGAAAGCCCAACGTTCAATGTATGTTTTCAAAGCCAAGTCAAAACGCTCAGGCCCTAAAACTTGTTCTCTTAAAATTACTAATCCAGAACTTGGCTTGGAGTAAGCCAATAATCCAATGTTACGCTCCTTCATATTATCTGGAGAGCTCATGATAGTTTCCAAATTCGGACTTGTATAAACTTCCGCTCTTTGATGCATATCGGCTTTTGGTTCTTTGTACTCGCCATTATTAAACTCTGCTGTACTTAAAGAATTAATAAACGTATTAAAACCTTCGTCCATCCAAGCAAATAAACGCTCATTAGAACCTACAATCATCGGAAACCAAATGTGTCCGAACTCGTGATCAGTAACTCCCCATAAATCGGCACCTTTTGATTCCCAACTACAAAATACAATTCCAGGATATTCCATTCCGCCCTCGTTACCTGCCACGTTTATTGCTGCAGGATAAGGATACTCGTACCATTTTTTAGAATAATGTTCAATAGAAGCCTTGGTATATTCTGTAGATCTTCCCCATGCTGCATCACCAGCGCTTTCAACAGGATAAACTGACATTGCTAATGATTTTTTACCGCTTGGCAAATTAATTTTAGCCGCATCAAGAATAAAGGCTGCAGAAGATGACCATGAAAAATCTCTTGAATTTTTAATTTTAAAATTCCACGTTTTCGTAGCTGAATTTGCCGATTTAGCAAGCGTCTCAACCTCAGAAGCAGTTCGAATTAAAACTGTTTTGTCACTTTGTTTTGCTTGTGCCAAACGAGCTTGCTCTGCCGCAGAATATACCGCAGTTGTGTTTACCAATTCTCCCGAAGCTACCACAATATGGTTTGCTGGAGCGGTTATACTCACATCAAAATTCCCATATTCTAAGTAAAATTCAGAAGCTCCTAGATACGGATTGGTGTTCCAACCGCGCACATCATCATACACACACATACGCGGATACCATTGGGCAATCGTGAAGATTTTTCCGTTCTTAGTCTCCAAAACTCCCATTCTGTCTGAACCTTCGAATGGCGCAATGAATGAAAACTCAATTTTAACTTTTACTACGCCACCTTTTGCGCTTAAAGCCTGAGGCAAAAAAACTTGCATTCTGGTATCAGTAATTACATACTTAGCTACTGTCTCGGTAGTTGCGCCTTTGTTAGTGCTAAGAATTTTAACTGATTTAATCTTGTGTCCTCCATCAAAAACCTGACCTTGTGCTCCATTTCTGCTTCCTGTTAAGGGTACAACGGCATTTCCACGAGAGTCAGCTTTGAATAAATTTTGATCCAAATTCATCCACAAAAATCCTAATTTATCAGGGCTATTGTTAGTATAGGTTATGATTCCTGTACCTGAAATTTCATTTTTTTGTTCGTCTAATTTGGCAGTTAAATTATAATCTGCACTATTTTGCCAATATTCAGCTCCAGGTTGTCCGCTCGCAGAACGAGTATTTGTACCATTTTTGGAATAAAAATGAGGTGCAAATGCATCGTGATAATCGTATTTTGAAGTAGGAACTGCATCAGTTGCAGCACCTTGTTGTGCACTTAAATGCCCTATTCCGAGTACAAAAAGACCCGCATGTAAGAACAGACTTAATTTATTTTTTCTCATAGCTAATTGTTTTTTGTACAAATTAAGTAAAAAAAGTGGAATAATCTTAACTGAAAATAAAGTAGCCTTGAATCTCTAAAGCTAGAAAACAATCTATTTTTAAATCTGTTCTTTAGCATAAACTTTCAAACTTATAATGAAATGATGATTAGTGTTGTTTTATAACGCGCTACTTTTCATGTTTAAGGTATGAATAAATAAGACAAGAATATGCAAACCGATTCGTTCTTGTATGAATTAGTAATTATCAAAAGTCTTGCTTTGCCATTCTAAATTATTGAATACTTTTACATCTACGCAAGTGTATCACTTTTTCAAAAACGTATGACATGACAACAAAAATTGAAAATTCAGAACTATCAGTCACTATAAAACACCTTGGAGCAGAATTATGTTCTATTCAAAATCAAGATAAAAAAGAATATATGTGGCAGGCTGATCCTGCATTTTGGGCGAAGCACGCTCCGATCTTATTTCCAATTGTTGGGACCTTAAAAAATAATGGCTATCAATATCAACAAAAAGATTATCAATTAAGCCGTCACGGTTTTGCCAGAGATATGAATTTTAAAGTATTGGAATCATCGAAAACAAAAGTTACTTTTTCATTAGAACACCATGAAGAAACTTTGGCAATGTACCCTTTTCAATTCGAATTGCAAATAAGTTATAGCCTTGAAAAAAGTACGCTAATAGTCGATTATCAAGTAGTAAATAATGGCAAAACCATCATGCCATTTTCGATTGGCGCTCATCCAGCGTTTGCTTTAAAAGGTAATTTTAATGATTACAGCTTAGTTTTCGAAAAAGACGAGCAACTAACCTACCATTTATTGGCCAACGATTTGCTTTCTGACCATACTAAAACTCTTAACTTAACCGATAAAAAGTTGGATTTGAGCTATGATTTGTTCGCAAATGATGCACTAATTTTTAAATCGATTCCGTCAAAAGAGCTCACTATTCAACAAAAAGGAAAGGATATTTTAAAAGTAGCTTACTCCGGTTTTCCTGATTTGGGTATTTGGACAAAAATGCAAGCGCCCTTCATTTGTATTGAACCTTGGTACGGCTCTTCGGATAAGCACAATGCAACGGGAGATTTATTTGAAAAAGAAGGAATACAAACGCTGCAGCCGGAACAATCTTTTAACGCTCAATACAAAATTGAAATTTTTAAAAACTAAAAATCCATGATGATCTATAATTTTTCTCCATTCCCTGATTTAAAAACAAAACGCTTGCTTCTTCGTCAGATTGAAAAATCAGACGTTGCTGAAATATTAGCGTTACGATCAAATCCTAAAACAATGGAATTTATTCCGCGTCCACTATTGCATACTACTGAAGACGCACTAGAACATATTGCGACTATAAATGATAAAATTGAAAAAAACGAGGGCATAAATTGGGCTATCACCTTCAAAGAGAGCAATAAACTAATTGGAATAATTGGACATTACAGAATATCAGCCGAAAATCATAGAGCTGAAATTGGATACATGCTTTTGCCAGAATACCACGGACAGGGCATTACGACTGAAGCTGTTGAAGAAGTTATAAAATACGGCTGGGATCAAATGCAGCTGCACTCTATCGAGGCTATAATAGATCCTTCAAATTATGCCTCTGCAAAAGTTTTAGAAAAAAATGGATTTATTAAAGAGGGACACCTCAGAGAAAATGTATTTTTTAATGGTCAATACTTGGATAGTGTCATTTACTCGCTACTTAAAAAGTAAAAGTTTAACAGATAAAAACAGTCTAACTTCGGTTAAAAAACTCCTTTTTTGGTTTAAAATTTTATATTTGCTTAAACAAACTCGATAAACTCAATCAGATTGTTTGTAACCCCATTTTTATGAAAAAAATTTTATTAGGCACTCTTATTTTTGCTGCTACTTTTGCCAATGCACAAACCTACATTAAAGCAAATGCAGTAACCACTTTACTAACAATTCCTAATATTGGCATTGAAACTAGCATAGGTGAAAAATCAACGTTTCAATTTGATATTACTGCTTCACTGTGGAAAACGATAAATGGCAACCCTGCCCAATTATATGTTTTTACACCTGAATATCGTTATCATTTTAAAGAAAAATTTAATGGATTTTATGCAGGAGCTCACGTTGGAGGAACCGTCTACAACTTTCAAAAATGGAACTATTGGAAAACTGACAACTATGAAGAAGGTGTAGGTTACATGATGGGTGCAACATTAGGATACCAAAAGAAAATAAAAGACAGGATCGTACTCGACTTCTTTTTAGGAGGTGGATGGCATCAAGGTTTTTACAAAGGATACAAAGTAAGCACGGGAGAGCGATACGATAAAGCAATTAAGTATAACAAAAGTGGAGAATGGTTTCCCTATCGAGGTGGAGTAATGCTATCCTACCGACTGTAATCACATCAACAACTACAATTTTGGTAGGGTTTTGATATAGAGTTCTTCAACTTTTTGACGTGCCCACTCTGTTTTTCGTAAAAAAGTTAAACTTGATTTTATACTTGGATTTTCTCTAAAACATTTTATTTTTACCAATTCACCCAATGTATCAAATCCATAAAATGAAACCAGTAGCTCTAGCATTTTTTGAAGCGTAATCCCATGTAATGGGTCATTTGATTTTGATTTTTCCATTGAGCAAAGATATAAATTCCATAATACCTATTTATTAACCCCAAAAAAATAACCTATGAAAAAGACATTCCTTTTACTTACCTTATTATGCTTCAGCATGTGCTTCGGACAGCAAAATGTAAGCACTTTCTATTTCATCAGACATGCCGAAAAAGTTGATGATTCGAAAAATCCTGACTTATCTGAAATAGGATTGAAAAGAGCGCAACAATGGAAAAGTATCCTATCAGAAATTCATTTTGATGAAATTTACAGTACTGATTTTAAAAGAACGATGCAAACAGCAACACCAATTGCTACCGAACAAAACCTCGTTATCAAATCATACGATTCAAAAACGCTAAGTGTCGAAAGCTTTAAAAACGAAAATTTAAACAAGAAAGTATTAATGGTTGGCCACAGCAATTCAATCCCTAAGTTTATAAATCAATTGATATTGTATAACTTGTTTCCAGATATTCCAGATGATGTTTTTGGAAACTTGTACGTAATTACAATAACTGGCGAAACTATTAGCTACCAACTGCTCAAATTACCTTAATTTCATAAAACCATTTTAAATTTTCTTACCTTTGTCCGCTATGGTAAAAACAATAAACATCTTCAACAAAAGAGCGAAATTCGATTATGAAATTCTCGATACCTACACAGCTGGAATTGTATTAGCTGGCACTGAAATAAAGTCTATTCGTTTAGGCAAAGCCAATATTACGGAAAGCTTTTGTGAGTTTAACAGCAATGCTGAGCTTTTTGCAATCAATACCTATATTGAAGAATATGCTTTTGGTAATCAATTCAATCACAAATCCAGAAGTGAACGAAAATTACTTTTAAAAAGGAAAGAGTTAAAAGGTTTACTAAAAAGCGTTCAAGCTAAAGGTTTAACCATTGTTCCTTTAAAATTGTTTACCAATGAAAAAGGGTTAGCTAAACTTCAAATTGGCCTTTGTAAAGGTAAAAAAACCTATGATAAACGCGAATCATTAAAAGAACAAGATACCAAACGCGACTTAGAACGAATCAAAAAATCGTTCTAAGTTGTTAACTTGAATTTAACTTAAAGAAGTAATTTCTTTGATGACTTAAATCGTCAAGACTCGCAAAAACATTTCAATTATATGCACCAAATGCTTAAAATAGCGCGCGAACAAAAAGGTTTGAAAACTCGAGAAGTTGCGCAACTATTAAGCATTGATCAAGCCTTGATTAGCAAATTTGAAACCGGAAACCGAAAACCTACAAAAGATCAATTAGTCAAACTAGCCCATTTACTGGAAATAGATTTAGAAAAAATTGTAGTGCTGTGGCTTAAAGATAAAATTCTTCACGAAATCAATAACGAAGAATGGGCTATGAAAGCCTTACTACTTGCACAGCAAGAGCTTAAAACATTTGCTAAACCAAAAATTTTCGAGCCTTCAACAATCCTTTTACGCTTATTAGATGAGGTTACTTCTTTAAAAAATGATTTAAGTAAAATTAGTCACTTTGACCGTTACCGCATCTCCAAAGCTTTAGAAATAGAACTCACTCATGAAAGTAATCGTGCTGCAGGCAAGAGCATGAGTCTTGAGGAAACAGATTTGATTATCAACAAAGGCCACACGATTTCAGGTAAAAGCATGCGCGAACACCTTGAAGTAATTAATCAGCACGAGGCAATCGCCTACCTTCGCGACCTTACTCAAAAAAACACAGTTATCAGTTCTAAAGAGTTATACACACTTTATCAATTGGTAATTCGCGGCATTTCATCAGATGCAACTGAAAATCAGACAAATGAATCAAACAAAGAATTGGAAAGCTTTTTTACATGGTTCGAAAGCCAAAAAAATGAGCTTCATCCTGTTATTTTTGCTGTGCAAACCTATCAAAAGTTAAGAAGCCTGTCTGTTTTTGATGTTGAAAGTGATAAGATTGCGTGCTTAGTGGCTAATTACTTATTCTTACTGAATGGCTACACGCTGGTACCAACTATTCAATCCTTATTAAACACAACAAACTCACGCGAAGAAGAAAATTATATCGCCGTTATAAATGAGCAGCAAAATATTTTAAAAAGATATGGTTTAACTACTACGACAACCGAATGAAATTGAAATACAATCTGAAAATCTAATAATAAGAACAGAATATTAGTAATCGTGGTTAATTTTTATCTTCCAAAAGCGGTACAAATCGAAATTCACCAAATTCATGTTTTTCAAATTGGGTTTCGTTTTTACGAATAAGTAACGTCATGATTTGAACGTCTTCGCCAAGCGGAATTACCAATCGACCTCCAATTTTTAATTGAGCCATTAACGGTTGTGGGATAAATGGAGCACCTGCTGTTACAATAATACTATCAAACGGCGCATAGTTTGGTAAACCTTTGTAACCATCGCCAAAAGAAAGATACTTGGGTCTAATATGCAATTTCGGAAACAAATTAGATGTCTTTTTGAACAACTCTTTTTGTCGTTCTACACTGTATACTTTAGCTCCCATGGTACACAAAACAGCCGTTTGATACCCAGAGCCCGTACCAATTTCTAAGATTTTATCTTCTTTTTTAACTTCTAACAATTGCGATTGAAAAGCTACCGTGTAAGGTTGTGAAATAGTTTGCCCCGCCCCAATAGGAAAAGCCTTGTCTTGATATGCGTAATCTTCAAAACTAGAATCTAAAAATAAGTGTCTTGGTATCTTTTTTATCGCATCAAGTACATTTTTATCTACAATCCCTTTTTGCTCTAAAATGCTTGTTAGTTGATTTCGAAGTCCTTGATGTTTGGCTGTATCTCTCAAAATGGGGTAGTTTTATTTTGGTAAAAATAGAGGGAAAAATGCCAAAAAGCAAATGGCAGTTTGCAAAAACAATCCTTGCAATTATAGCCTGAAATTGGACTTTTTTAAAGTGAATTTTAATCATATTATTTCTATTTTTGTAAAAATTACATCATTATGCTAAAAATTATAGTATTAG
>CAZMHK010000087.1:0-13085 GCA_964566045.1 uncultured Flavobacterium sp. | reverse complement strand
GCCTTAGCCTTATCGCATTAAACGCAAGCGCACAATCTGTAGCGATTAACACGGATGGTAGCACCGCTGATCCATCTGCTATTTTAGATTTAAAAAGCACTAACCAAGGGGTTTTAGTGCCACGTTTAACACAAACGCAAAGAACGGCTATTGCAACACCTGCCACAGGGCTAATGGTGTACCAAACTGATGCTACTGCTGGTTTTTATTTTTACAACGGAACAGCTTGGACGAGTTTGAATGGAGCTGGAACACCAGGACCGCAAGGGCCACAAGGAATTCAGGGTGAGGTTGGACCACAAGGACCACAAGGTATTGCTGGAACTAATGGTGCTGCTGGAGCAACAGGTGCTCAAGGACCTCAAGGTTTAACTGGAGCTACCGGCGCAGCTGGCGCAAACGGTCAGGGCGTGCCAACTGGTGGTACTGCCAACCAAGTTTTAGCTAAAATTGATGGAACCAACTTTAATACACAATGGGTAACGCCAAGTGGAGGGTCAGGAGCATATCCAAATATTGAATTGAATATTAGAAATAATGCTACTCAAACTATAACAGGCTTAGGAAATGGAACTACTGCAAATCTTATAACATTTTCCGGAAGTAATTCAGCAAATGCCACGCTAACAGGAGGAAATACATGGAATGGTTCAACATTTACCGTTGGTTCAACTGGTGCGGGATGGTATCAAATAAATGCACAAACTGTTGGAACTACAAGCGATGGAGTAAGTTCAAGCAATGTTGGAATCCCTTTTTATATGGACTTCAATAACGCCATAGGTGGTACAATGACTAGTGCAATTTTATATCGTTCAAATTATACTACACAAACTAACAGCTCACATTTAAAAAATAATAATACAATAAATACTTTACTTTATTTAGCAGCTGGTAATACATTAAACTTTTATGGTTTTAGTGCTAGTAATACCGTTGCAGGTTATACAAGTAATAATGGTGGGACTTTTTTGAATATTGTTAGAATTAAGTAATCTAAAAATAAATAAATATGATGACAAATAGCGAAATTTTTCATTCTCCAAAGTCTTAAAACTGGTTTTCCAAAGTTCCTTTTCAATACCCTTAAACTCTAATTTGAAAGCGGATGGCTTTTTATTTTTGTAGACTATATCATCCCCTTTTGAAATGGTAATGTGACCATCTTGCAAAGGATCAACCATTTTTCCTAAAATACTGATTAGTTCTTCTTGCGTGGTTGTAGCTGTTACTTGGTTGCGATATTGGATGTAAGCATCATCCCAGCTAATGCCTTTTAAGTCAAAAAATGCATAATTATCCTTAAACGTAGTCCAGAATTTTTCGAAGTCTTTTTCAGGTAAGCTTAATGCCTTTTTGTTTTGTGCAAAAACAATCGAGGTAATACATAAAAAGATTGTAATGAGTAATTTGGTCATGGTTGTATTTTACATTAATTGAATTTGAAGCAGGAATTTAAAAATGCTACTTAAGCTTAGTTTAGGATTGAACAAATTTGTTACAGATAGTTTTGACATCAGGGCTTGTGCGACCTTGGTATAATGCTCTAAATAAAAATGAACTTATTGCAAAGTACAAAATAGAATGATCATATTTGTTCGCACTCAAACATGATTTCACCTTTTAAATAAATTTTTTATTTTTGTATTGGGTTTTGTAGCACAACAAAAAATAGTGCATCAGGTTACGGCGTGAATGTTGTGGGTGAAAACCCCATCAAAACCAAGTCAGGCTCGCGCGGTCGGGCAACGCTCAATAGTAAATATTATACTATGCTATTGTTCGAAAGTATAGCAGTACATGAGATGACATCAAGTGTACTTTGTCAAAGCCCCTTTATAGGGGTTTTGTTGCATTAGATTATTATGGCACCCCGCTCCACTTGCTACAAAACCAAGTCATCCTACTTTCTACCCATTTCTGTTTGTCCATTGTGGATAAAATAGTGCTTCATGCTTTATTGTGGTTTTCTTTATAGTTTCTTATTAATTTTGTTCTACTGGTACTCCCACTGGCGCTCGTTTGTAACGAGTGCCTACTTATCTTATAAAAAAAAGTCGTAGCGTTTGTAACGCGGCTAACTAAAACAGGAGTAACTTTAAACAAGTATATTCCTGTTTTTTTTTAAAGCTTTTCTTTTAAAATCAATACATTTGATTAAAAAAAATGTCTGAGAAATACAAAGTTATTGATAGTACGGTACCTACTTTTATTACAATTACTGTTGTTGATTGGGTTGATCTATTTGTGCGTCCCGTTTATTGCAATATCTTAGATGAATCATTGAATTATTGCATCAAGGAAAAAGGATTGAGTGTACATGCCTATGTTTATATGACAAGTCATATTCATTTAATAGTTTCAGCCTTTGAAGGCGAATTGCAAAATGTGATACGTGATTTTAAAAAGTATACCTCTAAAAAATTAATAGAAGCAATACAAGAACATCCAGAAAGCAGAAGAGAATGGTTATTAAAAAAATTTAGTTTTGAAGCTCAAAAATCAGCAAGAGCTAAGAATTATAAATTATGGAAAGATGGTTTTCATCCCGTTATCTTAGACACTTTGGAAAAAATGGAACAACGAGTAAACTACATCCATTATAATCCAGTTGAAGCAGAAATTGTATTTCATGAAAGAGACTTTGTAAATAGTAGCTATAGAAATTATGAAGAGCAAAACACTGTTTTTTGTAACGTAAATGTGGAACCTTTATGGTAATGCATCTAATATATCCGCGTTGAAAACGCTTTGTTTTCGGTATTTAAGTAAGTAGGTACTCGTTGCAAACGAGCACCAGAGGGAGACTTTGTAAATAGTAGCTATAGAAATTATGAAGAGGAAAATACTGTTTTTTGTAACGTAAATGTGGAACCTTTATGGTAATGCATTTAATAGAGCTGCGTTGCAAACGCTTTGTTTTCGTTAATAAAGTAAGTACTCTTTGCAAACGAGCACCAGAGTGGGAAACACTGTTTTTTGTAACGTAAATGTGGAACCTTTATGGTAATGCATCTAATGTAGCCGCGTTGAAAACGCTTTGTTTTCGGTATTTAAGTAAGTAGGTACTCGTTGCAAACGAACACTAGAGGGGAAATGTTCAACCTTTATGGTAATGCATTTAATAAAGCCGCGTTGCAAACGCTTTGTTTTAGGTATTTAAGTAAGTAGGTACTCGTTGCAAACGAGCACCAGAGGGGGGCTTTTGTAACGTAAATGTTGAACCTTTATGGTAATGCATTTAATAGAGCCGCGTTGAAAACACTTTGTTTTCGGTATTTAAGTAAGTAGGTACTCGTTGCAAACGAGCACCAGAGGGGAATACAGCGTGTAGCCCCGATGGAATGCATCTAATATAGCCGCGTTGCAAACGCTCTGTTTTCGGTATTTAAGTAAGTAGGTACTCGTTGCAAACGAGCACCAGAGGGGTAAATAAAAATTTCTAAATACCAATACCCAAAAAATGAATGTTCTCTGACTAGATGGTGCAAAAGTATCTGCTCGCAGAATACAAAACAATACCTACTTTAGGTGATATTAAAGAATAAAATTAGATAGCTCTTTACCTAATACATCTAATTACAGTTATGTATTTGCATAAAAAAAGATGCCGAAGCATCTTTTATACCAATTGTCACTTCTTTTTGGGTACAGGTGGTTTTAATGAAGGTGTATTTCCTGGAGTATCCTTATTGTCGCGTTGTCGCTTATCAGGTTCGCCAGTTGTTTTAGCTATTCTCTTTGGTCCTGGTTTAAGTGCCATAGTTTTTCATTTTTTAAGTTAGAACTCAAATATAGTCAAAATACACCTACAAGAAAACAATAAAAAATAACAAAATCATCTTTGTAAAAAAGTGGAAAGTCAAAAAACCGACTTGAATATAAAATACAAGTCCGTTATGATTAATTTGATCATCACTTTAGTCACTACTATTAAATTCAAAGCTCAATTGCTTTTCATTCCCAAAATTATCGGAAATCCATACATCAAAGGATTGTGAAACAATAGAATTCGACGTATAATACAACCTAAATTGCTTAGCCAGCAACGGATACAAATCATTTGGCAGATATGGCGGTTCATCGTTATTCCGTAACGATCCTTGTCCGTCAAATTGGAAATAACGAATAAAGTATTGTGTGTTACTATAATTGCCTGTTGGCTCTATCATCAGCCTTATCTCCGCAGTAGTGCCATTTGCAATTTCTTTGGGTACGGGCATCACTTTAACTTCAAAAGGAAAATTATCTTGTATTTCTAATTCGTTATTGCTACAAGATGTATTGGAACTTATCAAAATTGCCAACAATACGTACATTGTCACGATGCCAATTATGGATTTATTGCAAAATGTTATCATAATCTTAAATTTTAAAAGTTAATCCTTAATCCTATACCCGCTGATGGCCTGAAAAGTCTCAGGTCTGTACCCCACAAAACTTTTGTACGCCCTTGCAGGACTAGTACAAATCTGTCAGACAAGTATGTTTCTAAAGACAGCCGTCCTCCAGCACCGTAAATGAAATTGTCTTCACTTGTTATTTTCGCCCCGTCAAATAAAAGCTCTTCTCCTCGATTGATACTTTCATACCCGACTACACATGTTATGGCTGCATTGCATGTAATGTTCTTGCGGGCATCACTCAGCAGGAAAAAACTGTAACCACCTTCTGCAATGTAGGTCTCCTGCGGAATGTGAGAGTCTTTATATTCATAATCTTGTTGTGAATACTCCAAAGCCCAAAGCTGATAATTGCCATTTTTACCATTTACGGTCATAGCCGCATTAATGTAATAATTATTGCCGATTTTGTCATTGGATAATACACCTGCATTTACTTCCAGTCCTTTTTGTTTAGGCAGCAGACGTTGTGCTTGCGTAATTGTGATACTCAGCAAAACGAGCAGTACTGTATAGATATACTTTTTCATTTTCTATTACTTAATGGATTACTAAAACTTCAAGTGCATTTCGCTAATTAATCGGGCTTTTATCAAATCCGAATTTTCCACCTGAAAAGTTTGATGTCTTCCACCGTTATTCTCGAAAACCTCAATCAATAGCACTTTGTCATCAGCAATGGTAAATTGGTCCAATAGGAACACATTTTGTTCTGTTGTTTTTCCGCCAATCTCACCAAGTGACTTGTAAGTTCTTAGCGGTATCATTGGTCTTTCCTGCACCACGGTTCGCTTGGCAATCTTTTTGTCCACTACCTTGAAATTGACAAAATCAATCTTGAAGGGAACATTCGTGCGATTATCCAGTTCGGTATGAAAATAATATTTACCGTTATGAATGTAAATTCCTTTGAGAAGAAATTGAATACCGAAACTTTTCGCCCCAATGTGCTTTACAATGCGTTTATCGTTTTTATAAATTGTTTCCAATAACAAGCCTGCCAGAGAGGGAGAGTTTTTACCCAACTCTTCAAAAAGCACACTACTCCCGCTAGCCTTGTCCATTGTCTTTTGCATTGTTAGTAGGTCATAACTCAGCACCTTCGGACAAGAGCTGTAATACACATTGAAACTGTAAAAATGGCCGTCATTGGTAATTACCGAAAAATTGGTTTCTGGTTCAAATTCTTTGACCGATGCTTTAACACGAAGTACATTTTCGGCATCATCTGCTTTTCCCGCAATCAGGTATTCACTACCCAGATCCACGTAGCGGATAGCGGCTGGGAAAATCAAATGCGAAGTTTTATCATAAGTAACTTCCATAAAGTACGGCTCTATCTTGCCCAAAACAAAAGGTTTGTTTGCGCTGTCCTGTGCAAAAGTGGATACGACAAAGCCAATGATCATGGCAAATGCCCAATAGGTTCTAAAATAATTTTTCATTGTTAATTCTATTTATATTTTACATTATTTTTTGGAAACAAGAAACAGTTGATGACCTGCTTTTACGGTAACTTTCGGCATTTTGACTTTTTTGGCGAAATAGCCCGAAATGCCATGCACTACACCACGGCTCAAATCAGCGGCAACTTGTTGTCCCGCAGATTGGGTTAGCATGAGACTCGTTCCTGATTGCTGACTCATATTGCCAGCCATTTCAGTAAGTGCATTCATTTCGCGCGAGTCAGGGATATACAAACCCTGCTGACCATCTTGATCATAAATCGTAATGTCAACGGGGATGATGTTCCCGTCTAGTTCTATGGAAGTAACTGTAAGTTGTAAACGTCCTCCTTCCAATTTGGTGTTAGCCGTTAAGATTGTTCCTTTAGGAATGGAACTATTAGACATTTGGGCAGGCTCTAGTAAACGTAAACGCACTCCTGTTTCACCAATAATAGTTTGCGTTTCTTGAATACAGGCTTTAATACTATTTTTGGGTTGAACCACATGATCTAAAGTACTTGGAGTATAAAAACGGTTGTTCCTTTTTTGACTCCAGTCTGCTAAAAATATGCTATCGTTTGATTCCTGATGCAAGGCCGATACACTGTTCTTTCTTTTAGCAGTGAATGGCACAAAATGCTCTTTTTGAGTAAATGAAGAAGACTTAGAAACAGTACCATTGACAGTTGCAACTTCTCTTTTATTTGTATCCAAAGGCAAATATTTAGCCGCCATCTGATATGATTTTTCCATCAAATCCAATTGATGATCAACAACATTAGTTGAGGGTTCTTCCTTTCTTGCCAATTCTTCTTTTAGCTCATCTAACTGTTTACGTAATTCCTTCGTTTCAGAATTATCAGTACTGTAAAAACTACTTAATGCGGTTTGTGCATTACGATAACTATTCAATGATTCGTTAGAATATGCTTCTTTTTCAGGAACATCTTGCAAAGATTCATCTGTACTGCCTTCATTCCAGTAATCAGACAGCGATGTCAAGGCATTATGCTTTGCTTGATTGTTCTGTTCTAATAATTCCTGTTCATAGGCTTTTTGTTTGTCATTTTCTAAGCTAATGGTTGTAGCTTGAGGAACAGAGTCATTAAGTCCTGGAATCTCGATGTTTTTTATATTTTCCGCTGGTTTAAATATCAAATACATACATCCAAAAAATACTACTGCCATCAATCCATGGATGATTGGCTTTTTAATTCTTTCGGCTTTACTATCATTACTCACCTCTGGCCTATCAGAAGCTGTATTCATACTGCCATCTGTAACATAGACCGCATTTTTCTTACTTACATTTTCTTTCATGTCGTTTCTTTTTTATAATTATTACTAATCATTCCTTGAAGTATTTTACGCTATAAGGTCTAGAACAAAGTGGTAAGAATACCAACTATGCTAATTATTAAATAGGCGGTAAAACCGACCATGATATATGTATACTGCTTGTGCAATGGGAGCACCCGCCATTTAACCTCAACTTCATTGATCCACAGATCAATATTTTTCCGAATCTCTTTCATAGTAATCGTTTTTATCGTTCTATAATTTCCAGATCTTTGTTTTCCAAAATCGTAAACTTCTCCATATTGAATCCTTGTGGATTATTATCTGAACGAACGGAATTAACTAGGTAGCACGAAGTAACTAGATTCCTTTTCGTCACATTACTAGATCTAATAATGAACTGCTTAGAATACGTTTTTACAGCATAAGGATAAGTTTCAAAATCACATACCACACTATCAACTTCAAGTCGTTGTTGGACATTTCCTGAAATGATCCTATTGTAATATCCCTTTTCAGCTAAGTCTTTGTAATAATCAAAAGCACTTTTGTCAGCAAGATTAAATGCTCTTTTCATATTATTCTCAATTGCATTTTTATCCGGAGCCAGTGTAAAGAATAGCTCGTGAAACCGACGAACATGCTCACGAGCCTCCACAGGTCGATTGATAGAAGCATCCTGAGCCAGTGCCAACATTAGCGATTTTCCATTGTCTAATACATAGACTTTTTGACGTTGTAATTCAGCGAACCGGTAGGACTCCCAAACAGCATATCCCGATACCCCACAACACAGTACTGCAAATACAAAAGCGTAAAGCCTAATTTGACTGAAACTATTTTCGATGTTTCTTAAAGTTTTAAATTCCATTTCATCTTAATTTTAAATTCTTACTTCATTAATTTACCGCCAATCGTACCTACAACCGTGGTCGTTCCTGCCCCAATAATATTCCCTGTTTTAGTACTGGTTTGATTGATATTGCGAACAAAATTCCCTGCACCACCTGCCTGAATAATCCATCCAGTCACCGTAGGTATAGTAAAATACCCTATAATACCAATAATCATAAAGATGATATAAACAGTACTCGATGAATCAGGGATAAAATTGGGATCGGATAAACTGTCGATGTCCTTTTGGAGTATTAAGGTTTGGATCTTGGACAGCATCGCACTAAAAAGATCTGAAACGGGTAACCAGAGGTACACACTAATATACCGAGTCAACCACTGCGTTAGTGTAGACTGAAATCCATCCCAGACTGAAATTGCAAATGCTAAAGGACCCAATATTGAAAGCACTATTAAGAAAAATGTTCGGATCGTATCTATAACTAATGCGGCTGCTTGAAAAAGCACTTCTAAAAATTCACGAAAACCATCACGAATCATTTTCTTGACATCGTACATTTCTCTTTCGATATACATCCCTGATATGGTTGCCAAATCAGAGGGGGTCCATCCGAGTTCCTCCAACTTTTTATCAAATTCTTCATCCGATGCTAAATAGGATGTCTCAGGATTTCGAAGCATTGCCTCTCTTTCCAATAGGTCTTTTTGCTGTTGTAAGGCATTCAAATCAAAAACTTGACTTTCTAATATGTTATGCGTTCCTTGCACCACTGGACTCATTACTCCATTAAGCGTTCCTAAAACAATCGTTGGAAAAAATGTAATACAGATACCCAAAGCAAAAGGTCTAAGCATTGGAAAGACGTCTATCGGTTCAGCACTACTCAGTGCTTGCCAGACTTTTAATGCGACATAGAACAATGCACCCAATCCAGCCAAACCCTTAGCAACCGCTGCCATGTCTGCTGATAAAGGTATCATCTCGTCATATAGCGAGCGTAGTACTTCATGAAGATTACTAAATTCCATGATTACCAGTATTTCTGGTTAGCCGTTCCGTATAAGTCCAATACTCTTCGGCTGTTGTTGGCTTTCTTGGCACGTAGATAACTAACCGAAATATTTTTATTCGTGAAATAGCGAACCAAACTGTGGTACTCTTTTACTTTTAGATACACTTGATCAATAATGTCCATTCGTTCTTTATCATTAAGCGACAAACTTGAAGAGTTTACAATTTGTTTTAACTCTTTCAAAAGTTCTGTGCTTTCGTTTAACAGTATGGAATAGCCATTCGCAATTGCTGTAAGTTCCTGCTCATTGAAATTGGGGTCGTTCAACATTATTCCAAAATTGTTTACATACATTTCAGAAACATCACCAACAAGTAACACAGTCTGCTGTACCTTTCGAGCATCTTTTACTAAATTGTTTACCGCCTTTAGTTTATCATAATATTCTTTTCCTTGACTGTAGACTTTTTGGACTTCTTTAAAGTTGTTAATCATATTTGTCGCTGTAGTGGAAGTTTGTATTATCTCTCTTGCTGAATTGACTATTCCTTGTGCCAAATTTGTAGGATCTGTTACCACCCACTGTGCTTTGACAGTAGGCATGAAAGCGAATACAATCACCATACACAACATAATTTTTAAATTTTTCATTGCTAATTCTTTTTAAATTTTTTACTAACTGTTTTCTTTTTCTCTTTTCTCAAGGGCAATCCTTTTGATAGCATTTTCTACATTCCCATCTAATTGCCCTGCAAGTTGCATGACTTCCAACTTTTCTGTTTCTTCAGTGGTATAGGCTAAATATTCCTCGAAACTAACTTCTGTAGCATATACTGCCGAATGCGTACCTCCTAGCCCAATCCAAACTTCTTTGTAAAGACGCTTGGGATCATTGTTCATATTGATAGAAAGTACTTGCGCTTTTTCTTTTTCAGTCAGACCAAGCATGGCTTGGATATCGTCAAATTTGTTCATGTACTTCCGTTGATCCAGCAGTATTTTACAATCCGAATTATTGATAATACTTTCTTTTACAATTGGAGATTGAATGATATCATCTACTTCTTGCGTTACAACAATAGCTTCACCAAAAAACTTTCGGACCGTTTTAAAAAGGTATTTGATGTACTCTGCCATCCCTTCTTTTGCAATAGCTTTCCACGCTTCTTCAATCAAGATTAGTTTTCGGACTCCCTTTAAACGACGCATCTTATTGATAAAAACCTCCATAATTATGATAGTCACTATTGGGAAAAGGATTTTATGATCCTTAATCGCATCTATTTCGAAAACAATAAATCGTTTAGAAAGTAAATCCAGTTGTTTTTCGGAATTCAATAGATAATCGTACTCACCTCCTTTGTAATAAGGTTCTAATACATTTAAGAAGTTGGCAATATCAAAGTCTTTTTCTCTCACCTTTTTATCTTCTAATACTTGCCTATATTCTCCTCGTACAAATTCATAAAACCCATTGAAGGATGGAAATTCATCCTGCTGCTTGATTCGCTCAATGTACCCACTCACTGCATTTGAAAGTGCCACTTCTTCGGACCTTGTTGGAGGTTCATCATCCCTTTTCCATAAGGTCAATATCAAAGTTTTAATACTTTCTCTTTTCTCAATATCGAATACGCCATCATCGGTGTAGAAAGGGTTAAAGGCTATCGGATTGTCTTCGGTGTAGGTGAAATAAACGCCATCTTCTCCTTTGGTCTTTCCTTTGATCAGTTCGCACAATCCTTGATACGAATTTCCCGTATCCACCAACAGCACATGAGCGCCCTGTTCATAATATTGTCTGACCATGTGATTGGTAAAAAAGGACTTCCCTGAACCGGATGGTCCTAATATGAATTTGTTCCTGTTGGTAATAATACCACGCTTAATGGGTAAATCAGAAATATCCAAATGAATGGGTTTCCCCGTCAGTCGGTCGGCCATCTTGATTCCAAAAGGGGATGGCGAACTTTTATAATTGGTTTCTTCAGCAAAAAAACAAAGCGCAGGTTCTATAAACGTGTAAAAGCTTTCTTCACTCGGAAAATCTCCTGCATTACCTGGCATTCCTGCCCAGTAAAGCGTTGCAACATCTGTAGTATTGTGCCTTGGTTTACATTCCATCAATGCCAAAGCACTACCTGTGTCATTCTTCAATTGTTTTAATTCCAATGGATTATCTGACCATGCCATTACATTAAAGTGCGCTCGAATGGAAGCATGTCCAAAAGAATGTACTTCATTCAAATAACGTTCGATCCATTCCTTATTGATTTGATTGGCTCGGCTATACCGTGCCAAGGAATGCATATTCCTTGCTGACTTTTCGAACTTACGCAGGTTGTCTTCACTGTTATCCAAGAAAAGATACTGGTTGTAGATGTGATTGCAGCTTAACAACAATCCAACTGGCGCAGCAAAAGACAAGAGACAATCACTTCTATCGGTAGACAATTTTTCATAACGGGTTTCTGCTGATACTGAACTAGGCAAATCATCGGTATCAGACAACGTATGCAAACAAAGTCTTTTATTTCCTATGCGAACTTCTTCTCCGCCCAAAGCAATATCCTGCATTGGTGTCCCCTCCTCTCTTGAAAGGCTTAGGTACTGTTCCAATAATCCTTGTTTGTCATCTGTTCCAATAATATCTTCCTCACTTAATCGTTCCAATTTTATAAAATCGGAATCGTTCACTATTCGCTCAAATTGCGCTACCGATTCCATAAAGCGAGAAAGGATTTCTTTATCTCTTAGTTCTTTTGGGATAAGCACCCCTTTGCAAAGCGAAGAAAAATTACTCTGCATTCGCATACGCTTTTTGGACGTTTTGGTTAGGAACAGATAACAATAATGATTGAGAAACGGACGCTCATTAAAATGTTGCTGGTAGGACTTTGCCAAAAAACTCAAATCTTCTTTGGCAATATCAGGAACATAATTTTCCTTGATGTACCAATCCTGTTTGTGCACCACCGTATAATCAGGTAAGGTTTTTATAGCCTTGTGCCACGCGGAATGAATGGCTTCATATTCCGCAGAGGCTACTGTGAAAAGCTCTGGTAGTTGTACTCGAAAACAAGCGGTGATATCAGCATCCTTGGAGATAATACAATTATTTTCTACTGCTAGCAACGGAAACTTACTTTCCAGTGTTGTCGCTTTTGATTTATTTCTCATGGCTGATACATTTTGGATTTCAACTGAAGATAGCGATATACAGGCTTTCGACAGATGATATATCGTGGATGACGCTTCTTAGCTCCCACTTTCATCAAACCATGTTCGCCGTACTTTTTGTTCAGTGAAAAAGTTTGCCATACTAATAGCGATCCTCCACCGATTCCTACAAACAGACACAGATAAGAATTAACACCAGTCATGTACAAGATCATTATCAGGATAAGCATCCCGAGCAAACCACCTGCGAAGATGAACAA
Source organism: uncultured Flavobacterium sp. (assembly GCA_964566045.1). GTDB lineage: Bacteria > Bacteroidota > Bacteroidia > Flavobacteriales > Flavobacteriaceae > Flavobacterium. The sequence goes on along the minus strand of CAZMHK010000087.1, from coordinate 627 downwards.
GTACTGTGCTTTCAGTCCTTTGAACTCCACTGTTCTTCCAATGCCTTTATTAATGTTATACGTATTCATACCGCAAATACTAAAGAAAGAATGAGCGTAAGACAGTTGCCGCTACAATCAAAAAGATACAAGCTCCAAACCAACTCGCAGCAGTCTTGCTAGTATCTGGATCACCACTACTAAACTTGTTATACACCTTCACTCCACCAATGAGGCCTACCACTGCTCCAATAGCATAAATAAGTTGGGTGGCAGGATCAAAATAAGAGGTGACCATTTGCGTCGCTTCGGTGATGCCTGCTGTTCCGTTTCCTTGTGCAATTACACTAATTGCTGACAGCATAGTTACTGCTACCAACATTACTTTTTTTCTTTGTCTTTCCATGATTTTAATATTTTATAATTCTTTATTCCTGCACTTTACAGGATTTAGAAACAAATATCTTTTGGAAACGGTAGTTTTATTCCATAATGGAGGTGAAAGGAAATGCATGACTGTGATTGGCGGTATATGATAGAATTTAAACCAACGTATATATGTAATACTAATATTAAAAAAAGTATATTTACTATTAATCTTAAAAGTTAATTCTTGGACTATTTTAACGAGTTGTGAATGATCCGGCG
>CAZMHK010000086.1:0-13150 GCA_964566045.1 uncultured Flavobacterium sp. | reverse complement strand
AACAAATCTACAACAAGGATTTGATGTACAAAGGCTACACCATTCAGCCGTATTCGCCAAAAGCGGGAACAGGTTTGTCATCACATGAGGTAAATCAACCCGGAAGTTACCGCGATGTTACGGATACTACTGTGGTAGCACAATTCAAAGTAAAAGAAGACAACTTACCTCAATTGCAACGTATTTTTGAGATAGGTCATATATTCGAGGATACTTTCTTTTTGGCTTGGACCACTACACCGTGGACTTTGCCAAGTAACACTGCACTTACTGTAGGACCAAAAATTGACTATGTTTTAGTGAGTACCTACAATCAATATACTTTTAAACCTGTCAATGTAATTTTAGCAAAGGCTTTGGTGGCAAAACAATTTGCTGGAAAATTTACTGAGGTAACTGAGGTTAGTGAATTATTGAATTACAAAGAAGAAGATAAAAAAATACCATTTTATGTAACTGCAGCTTGTAAAGGAGCTGATTTAGTTAACATTGAATACGAACAATTAATGGAGTTGGTATTGCCGTACCAAAACCCTGAAAATGCGTTTAGAGTAATTACAGGTGATTTTGTTACTACCGAAGATGGTACAGGAATTGTACATACTTCTCCAACTTTTGGTGCAGATGATGCTAAGGTAGCCAAAGAGGCTTCACCAGAAATTCCGCCAATGTTGGTTCTAGACGAAAACGGAATTCCGGTTCCATTGGTAGACCTACAAGGACGTTTTGTACAAGGTCTTGGAGCACTTTCTGGCAAATATGTGAAAAACGAATACTACAACGAAGGCGAAGCACCGGAGCGTTCGGTTGATGTTGAAATAGCAATTCAATTAAAAGAAGAAAACAAAGCCTTTAAAGTTGAGAAATACGTACACAGTTACCCACATTGTTGGAGAACTGACAAACCTATTTTGTATTATCCTTTAGATTCTTGGTTCATCAAAATATCAGAGGTTAAAGACAGAATGTTCGACCTTAATGAAACCATCAACTGGAAACCTAAAGCAACTGGTGAAGGCCGTTTTGGAAACTGGTTGAAAAATGCTAACGACTGGAATTTATCTCGTTCTAGATATTGGGGAATTCCATTGCCAATTTGGAGAACTGATGATAAGCAAGAGGAGATTTTAATTGGTTCGGTTGAAGAACTGTACAACGAAATAGAAAAATCTATCGCAGCTGGTTTCCAAAAAGAAAATCCTTTTAAAGGGTTTGAAATCGGAAACATGAGCGAAGAAAATTACGATTTGATTGATTTACATAAAAATGTAGTCGATGAAATCACTTTGGTTTCTGCATCGGGCAAACCAATGACTCGCGAAACAGACTTAATCGACGTTTGGTTCGATTCGGGTTCTATGCCGTATGCACAATGGCATTATCCTTTTGAAAACAAAGAAAAAATAGATCAAAACCAAGATTTTCCAGCTGATTTTATTGCTGAAGGAGTTGATCAAACCCGTGGATGGTTTTATACCTTACACGCTATTGGTACTTTGGTTTTTGATAAAGTGGCTTACAAAAATGTCGTTTCAAACGGATTGGTTTTAGACAAAAACGGACAAAAAATGTCCAAACGTTTGGGCAATGCTGCAGATCCTTTTGATACTTTAAAAGAGTACGGACCAGATGCTACGCGTTGGTACATGATTTCAAACGCTAACCCTTGGGACAACTTGAAGTTTGACCTTGAGGGAATTGCTGAGGTACGTAGAAAATTCTTCGGTACTTTATACAATACCTATTCGTTCTTTAGTTTGTATGCCAATATTGATGGATTTACTTTTGAAGAAGCGGAAATTCCAGTACAAGAAAGACCTGAAATTGACCAATGGATTATTTCTGAGCTGAATACTTTGATAAAAGAAGTAGATGGTTTTTATGCCGATTACGAGCCTACAAAGGCAGCGCGTGCTATATCAGAATTTGTTCAAGAAAATTTAAGTAACTGGTACGTTCGTTTGTGCAGAAGACGTTTTTGGAAAGGCGAATATGCGCAAGATAAAATTGCTGCATACCAAACCTTATACAACTGTTTGTTGGCCGTAAGTAAGTTAAGTGCGCCAATTGCACCGTTCTTTATGGACAAACTTTACAGAGATTTAACACAAGCAACACAGACAGAAAAGTTTGACAGTGTACATTTGGCGGAGTTCCCGGTAGCGGTTGACAACTATGTTAATAAATCGTTGGAGAGCAAAATGCAGAAAGCACAAACCATTTCATCATTGGTATTATCACTCCGTAAAAAGGAAATGATTAAAGTGCGTCAACCATTGCAAAAGGTAATGATTCCGGTACTTGACGAGGCACAAAGAGCCGAAATCGAAGCTGTTTCTGACCTGATAAAAGCAGAGGTAAACGTAAAAGAAATCGTGCTTTTGGATGATGCTTCTGGAGTTTTGGTAAAGCAAATAAAACCGAATTTCAAGGCGCTCGGACCGCGTTTTGGTAAAGATATGGGATTGATTTCCAAAGAGATACAAGGGTTTTCTAAAGAGCAAATTGCACAATTGGATAGAGAAGGAAGTCTAGATATTGTAATTGCAGGAAATACCGTAACTTTAACCTTAGAAGATGTGGAGATTACTTCGCAAGATATCGAAGGCTGGTTGGTTGCAAATGCGAACGGAATTACGGTAGCGCTTGATATCACAATATCGCCAGAGTTGAAGCAAGAAGGAATTGCGAGAGAATTGGTAAACAGAATTCAAAACATTCGTAAAGATTCTGGATTTGAAGTAACTGATAAAATTAAAGTGTATTTGCAAATAGAAACAACTTTGCAAGAGGCCGTACAAAATAATGAAGCATACATAAAATCAGAGACATTGACTGAAGTGCTTCTTTTTGAAGATAATTTGGAAAATGGAACTGCTATTGAATTTGACGAAATAACAACCAAAATAGTAATTACTAAATAACAAAAAAGACCATGGTAGATGAAGCAACACGCTACTCTGACGCTGATTTAGCAGAGTTCAAAGATTTGATTTTAAAAAAAATTGAGAAAGCGCAATACGATTTAGATTTGATTAAAAGTGCTTACATGAATGATTTGAATAACGGTACTGACGATACTTCACCTACATTCAAAGCTTTTGAAGAAGGCAGTGAAACCATGTCTAAAGAGGCCAACTCGCAGTTGGCTATTCGCCAAGAGAAATTTATTCGTGACTTGAAAAATGCACTTTTCCGTGTCGAAAATAAAACCTATGGTGTATGCAAAGTAACCGGAAAATTGATTAGCAAAGAACGATTAATGATTGTTCCTCATGCTACAATGAGTATCGAAGCGAAAAATTTACAGCGCTAGTTCGAAACGAAATACAAACTATTAATTCCAAATTCCAACAATAATTGTATCAATTATTGGAATTTGGAATTTAATTTTTAGATTTTGCCTATTTTTGGCAGCATAAAACTTTTAAAATGTCATTACAAAGAGCCTATTTACTTATTTTTATCTTGTTGCTAGTGGATCAAGCTTCAAAAATTTATATCAAAACTAATTTTCTATTAGGTCAAGAAGTAGAAGTTTTTTCATGGTTCAAAATACTTTTCATTGAAAACGAAGGTATGGCTTGGGGTGTTCGAATTCCAGGAGCCTACGGAAAACTATTTTTGACTCTTTTTAGAATTGGAGCTGTTGCTGGTATTGGATATTGGTTATGGGATTCAGTTAAGAAAAAAAGTTCTAACTATTTAATTGTTGCCATTGCTTTAATATTAGTTGGGGCATTGGGTAACATCATCGATTCTGTTTTTTATGGAGTGCTGTTCAATGACAGTCAACAGCAATTAGCAACCTTGTTTTCTGATCAACCTTACGGAACGTGGTTTCACGGAAAAGTAGTAGATATGTTGTATTTTCCTATTTGGCGTGGTACTTTACCAAGCTGGTTGCCTATTTGGGGCGGAAACGAATTTACTTTCTTTAATGCTATTTTTAACATTGCTGATATGGCCATTTCAACAGGAGTGGGAATCTTGATTTTCTTTAATAAAAAAGCATTTCAAAACAGCTAGATTTTAGGCTGTTCATACCATAAAAAAAGACCTGTTCATAATTTGAACAGGTCTTTTTTATTAATTTTTATTTTGTCCGGGAGCATAACGCTTAGCGCTTTTTCCGCCATATATTTTTTTAGCTTGTCCTGGAGGAAGGGGTTTTGCTTTGTATGTTGATCTGCTCGTGCCGGTTTGAATACTACAGTTTGAAAATGAAACTGCAAATAGAATAACCATGAGACTTACAGCAAATCTTAAATTTTTAAATGTTTTCATAAATGATTTAGATTTTATCTTTTACTAAGGTAGGCTTTATAATCTAAAACAAATGTACTTCATTGGGAGTTACGCAATAGTTTAATTGTATATCGCCTGCAAAAACATCCTCAATAATTTCCTCAGGTTCAAAAAATGACAAACCAATTTTGATGACATTGGGTTTACATTCCGCTAGGAATTTATCATAAAAGCCTTTTCCGTATCCTACGCGATTTCCTTTTTTGTCGTATGCCAAAAGTGGAACAAAAACCACATCGATTTTATGGGAAGGAACTTCAATTCCGTCAACAGGTTCCGGAATGTTGTATCCGTTTTTTTTAATTTTGGTATTGTCAGTCAGCAGAAAATGCGTCATCGTGCGCGTTTCAAAATCAGCTTTAGAAACAATGATTTCCTTGTCTTTACCCGCTAATGTGTGTAAAATAAATTCGGTATTCACTTCGTTTTGCTCTGTAATAGGCAGAAAAACATGAAAGTAAGTGCATTCCCAAATGGGTAGTTGCAATACTTTGTTGGCAATAGCAAGACTCATTTCTTCCAGTTGTTCCTCTGAAAGTTGTTTTCGTAGTGCTTTGTATTTTTGTCGTAAGGTAGTTTTGTTCATTATTGTGTTTTATTCGTCTTCTTCACCAACAACCACATTTGATAAGTGGTAAATAGCATCACCTTCGTACACAATAGGTGCGTGGTTGGCATTGATAATGTAGCCATCATTAGGTGCTTTTACCTCACGTTCAAATTTGCCATAAGGGTCAGTGATGGTTGCTAAAACGGTTCCTTTTTTTACAAAAGTACCCACCGTATCAAAATCTTGCAAGAGACCAGAACATTTAGCTCTAATCCATCCTGATTTGTCAATGTAAATGCTAGGCGATTTTTGTGGGATCACGCGGTGTTTTGGATTTAACATATTTAAATAATGCAAAAGTCGAATCGCACCATTCACGCCCTCTGTGGCTATGCTTTTGTTAATGTCTAAAGATTTTCCGCCTTCGAAAAGCAGCATTTTCACATTCATTTTATCGCTCGAACTTCTAAACGATCCAGTAATATTTCTAGAGTACAATGTAAACGGAGCATCAAATACATCGGCAAGGACTTTTAGCTCTGGATTGTTGGGTGCAATTCGAATTTGCGGAGCGTTAAACCTACTTGCGCCACCGGCATGAAAATCGACAGCATACTCCACAATAGGTAAAATCTCCTTTAGAATATGATATGCAAAGCGACTGGCCAATGACCCTGATTTGCTTCCTGGAAAAACCCGATTCAGGTCGCGCCCATCCGGAAATTCACGTGATTTATTCACAAAACCATATACATTGATTACCGGAATACAAATAATGGTTCCTATCTTGGGTTTGTTTATTTTTTTGTGAATCAGTTGACGCACAATTTCAACCCCGTTAATTTCGTCCCCATGAATTCCTGCAGAAAATAGTACTACTGGCCCCGGTATTTTAGAGCGTCGAACAATAATAGGTATATTGAGTTTGGTCGTGGTATGTAGGCGCGCAATCTCAACGTTGATCGTTTTGTTTTCTCCGGGAGCAATACTTTCGCCAAAAAGGGTAATAGAGCGTGTATTCATTGTTTATACAAATTCTTGAAAAGATAAAAATAAGGATAATAATAAGTTAAGCTCGCATTTTATTTGAATTATTTTGCGGCATGTAAATAAACTACAATGATTTCTATTTCGTAATTTTGAAGAATAAATTTGTTACATGACTCCACCTGCTTTAGCCCTTCAAATACAAACCTTGCCGGACAATCCTGGTGTATACCAATATTACGACAAGGAAGGTAAAATTTTATACGTTGGTAAAGCTAAGAATCTTAAAAAACGCGTTTCATCGTATTTTAATAAAGTGCACGATGCGGCCAAAACAAATGTCCTGGTTAAAAAAATTGTAACCATAAAACACATTGTCGTTCCTACTGAGACGGATGCTTTGTTGTTAGAAAACAATCTGATCAAAACCTTGCAACCGCGCTATAATGTATTGCTGCGCGATGATAAAAGTTATCCTTGGTTGTGCATCAAAAAAGAACCTTTTTCACGCATATTTGCCACTCGCAGAATGGTGAAAGATGGCTCGGAATATTTTGGTCCGTACACCAGTTTCAAAACAGTTTCGACAATTTTAGAATTGATAAAAGAACTCTATCCATTGCGTACCTGCAATTACGATTTGAACAAAAGCAACATCGATAGCGGCAAATTTAAAGTGTGTTTAGAGTATCATATTGGCAACTGCATGGGGCCATGTGAAGGCCATGAAACCATAGAGAATTACCAAAAGCAAGTAGATGCTATTCGCGAAATTTTAAAAGGAAATTTCAAAGAGAGCATGAAAGATTTTAAACGCGTTATGACCAATCTCGCGGCAGATATGCACTTTGAAGAAGCTCAAAAAATCAAAGAAAAAATTGAAATTTTGGAGAACTACCAATCGCGTTCTACGGTGGTAAATCCAAAAATTACCAACATTGACGTTTTTTCTATCGTGTCTGATGAGGCGGCGGCATTTGTCAATTTCTTGCAAATTTCGCACGGTTCCATCATTCGCTCCCACACAATGGAGATTAAAAAGAAATTAGACGAAACCGACGAAGAATTACTGGAATTGGCTATCATCGAATTAAGAGAGCGTTTCCAGTTGCTGTCTCGCGAAATAATTGTGCCGTTCCACGTAGATCTTGGCGAAAACATAAAAATCACAGTGCCACAATTGGGCGATAAGAAGCAAATTCTGGATTTGTCAATTAGAAACGCTAAGTTTTACCGCATTGAGCAACTTAAGCAACTGCAAATTGTAGATCCAGACAGGCATACCAATCGCATCATGGCGCAAATGCAAAAAGATTTACGCTTGCCAGTAGAGCCTAGGCATATTGAGTGTTTTGATAACTCCAATATTCAAGGAACCAATCCGGTATCTGCCTGCGTGGTGTTTAAAGATGGAAAACCTAGCAAAAAGGATTACCGCCATTTTAACATCAAAACCGTTGAAGGTCCTAATGACTTTGCTTCGATGGAAGAAGTGGTGTACCGACGCTACAAACGCCTTTTAGATGAAAACCAACCTTTGCCCAACCTAATTATTATTGATGGTGGCAAAGGGCAGTTGTCATCAGCACTAAAAAGTATTGATGATCTCGGTTTACGTGGCAAAATCGCCATCATCGGTATCGCCAAAAGACTCGAAGAATTATTTTATCCTGGCGATTCAGTGCCTTTGTATCTTGATAAAAAGTCTGAAACGCTCAAAGTTATTCAACAACTTCGCAACGAGGCGCACCGTTTTGGAATCACGCACCATCGCGATAAGCGTAGCAAAGCCGCCCTAAATTCGTCCATAGAAAGTATTCCCGGCATTGGCGAAAAAACCATGCTTACGCTGATTCAACATTTTAAAAGTGTAAAAAGATTAAAATTGGCTACCGAAAAAGAAATTTCTGAGGTTATAGGTATGTCAAAAGCCAAAAAAATTACCGACTTTTACAACAACACAAAGTAGTTTCCTTATGAGCCTATTCCAGCTAATCGTTTCAAGCGCTCCGCAAAAAAGCTTTTTTTCTACTGCGAACCAAGGAGCTTCTACCGTCGCTCTTGCTCTGCAAGAAAAAATAGCTTTTTTGTCATCGCGGCTTTACACTGCTATCTGGGGCTTTGCGTGGTCTAGTACTTTACTACTGCTGCTTTTCTCATTTTTTATCGGGAACACAAACACCTTTGCACAAACTAAAAAACCTAAAATTGGTTTGGTATTAAGTGGCGGCGGCGCCAAAGGTTTTGCGCACATCGGAGTTTTAAAAGTATTAGAAGAAGCAGGCGTAAAAGTCGATTATATTGGCGGAACGAGTATGGGCGCTGTAATCGGAGGTTTGTATGCTTCGGGTTATAACGCAGCACAAATCGATTCGATTTTTCAAACGACTAATTTTAACGAGCTGATCAATGATTTTATTCCTCGTTCTTCAAAAAACTTTTACGAACGAAGGAATGACGAATTGTATCCACTTATTTTACCTTTTAATAAACTCAAAATCGGAATTCCTGAGGCTTTGTCAAAGGGAATGTACAATTACAATTTGCTAAGTCGTGTTACGCGTAATGTAAGACACATTCGTGATTTTAACCAATTACCGACACCATTTATTTGTATTGCAACTAATATTGAAACTGGTGACGAGGTATTACTAAACAAAGGAAATTTGGCGCAAGCCATGATTGCGAGTTCCGCTTTTCCGTCCTTGTTTTCACCAGTTGAAATTGGCGGTAAAATATTAATTGATGGTGGAGTTGTGAACAATTATCCTATCGAAGAAGTTCGAAAAATGGGTGCTGACATCATCATTGGTGTCGATGTACAAGATGGTTTACTCGATCGAACTCAGCTCAAAGATGCCACTAAAATCTTAGTGCAAATTACAAGTTTGCAATCTATTGATCGCATGAAAAAAAACATCGCCAATACCGATGTTTACATCAAGCCCGATATTTCGCAATACGGCGTAGTATCATTCGATAAAGGAAAAGAAATTATTCGCAAAGGCGAAGAAGCCGCTTTTGGTGTCTATGAGCAAATAAAAAAATTAGTAGCTTCAAGTCAAGTCTATCACAAGCCCAAGTTGAACGTGCTTACTGATAGTCTGCATATTGGTTCAATCAATTACGGAAAATTGACGAATTACACCAAAGAGTATGTAAGCAGTAAACTTCGTTTTAAACCCGATTCAAAAATTAGCTATGACGGTTTGCTTCGCGGAATTAATAATATCAACGCGACACAAAATTTCAGCGGCATCTCGTATTCATTAGACAATGTTGGCGATAAAGTAAACTTAAATTTAAATCTCAAAGAAAATTCAACCAAGACCTATTTGAAATTTGGACTGCACTACGATAATTTATTTAAGAGTGGTGTTTTAGTTAACTTAACTCGTAAAAAAGCGCTTTTAAAAAATGATGTAGCCTCGCTTGATGTGATTTTAGGCGACAACATCAGGTATAATTTTGATTATTACATCGAAAATGGATTCAATTTAAGTTTGGGTTTTAAATCTACTTTTACACAATTTAGCCGCAATGTGGCCGCAGCAATTAGTCCTATTGCCAATGCCAATCCTAATATTAATACAGTTAATGTCGATTACTCTGATTTGATTAATCAAGTATATTTTCAGTCGTTATTTGTTCAAAAGTTCCTAATTGGTGGTGGTCTTGAATTGCAATACCTAAAAATCAAATCCGAAACCTTGGCGAATGTTGATCCAATAGTTGATAATAGCACTTACACCAGTTTGTTTGGTTATCTAAAGTACGACTCATACGACAATAAGTACTTCCCCAAAAAAGGCTGGTTTTTTTCGGGTGATGTACAAACGTATTTCGCCTCTTCTAACTACACTGGGAATTTTCAACCGTTCTCCATTGCTAAAGGTGATTTTTCTATTGTGACACCTGTTTTCAATAAAACCACTTTTAAGTTCGAAACCGATGCTGGTTTTTCGTTTGGAAAACAAAGCATTTCATTTTTTAATTTTATTTTGGGTGGCTACGGCTTTAGCACCGTTAATAATTTTAAATTTTTATACGGCTATGATTATTTGAGTGTGGTGGCTAATAGTTATATAAAATCCACGGGTACTTTTGACTATGAATTTTTAAAAAAGAACCATGTCAATTTCTCAGCTAATTTTGCTAATATTGGTGACCGAATATTTGAATCGACTGACTGGCTCTCTATTCCTAAATATTCAGGATACGCAGTTGGTTATGGACTTGAAACTATTATCGGGCCAATAGAAGTAAAATACACTTGGTCTCCTGAATTGCCCAAAGGATTTACATGGTTCAGTATAGGCTTTTTGTTTTAAATTTAATTTAGTTTCAAAATAATTACGATATTTGTGATAATGAAAACAAATTGGACAGGTTTATTAGAGTATCTACAATTCTTAATCAAGAGAAATCCTGAGTAGCGCACTGTTTTTTGATTTAGAATAACAAAATGAAAAGCCTTCCAGCTTGATCTAGTTACACTTTTAAAACAAAAAATTATGCCTTTATACCATAAATTAGGGACTTTCCCTCAAAAAAGACACACACAGTTCGAAAAACCGAATGGAGGTTTTTATTACGAACAGCTATTTGGAACAGAGGGTTTTCACGGACACTCGTCCTTATCCTACCACGTGCACAGGCCTACACAAGTAAAAGAAATTTTAAATTCGTATTCAGTAGAGCCAAAAATTGCCATCGGTAAAAACATTAAATCATTACTTTTAAAAGGTTTTGAACTAAAACCTGAGGACGATTTTTTAGACAGTCGCAAAGCCTTATTGGTCAATAAAGATTGTACTATCGGTCTAGCAGCTCCGCGCAAATCACTTACACAGTATTTTTATAAAAATGCCGATGCTGATGAAATGATTTTCATCCATAAAGGAAAAGGAAAATTGCGTACAATGTTAGGGAACATTCCTTTTGAGTACGGTGATTATTTGATTATCCCGCGCGGAATCATTTACCAAATCGAATTTGACACAGAGGACAACCGCTTGTTTTACGTAGAATCATTTGCTCCGTTTTATACCCCAAAGCGCTATAAAAACGAATCGGGTCAACATTTAGAACACTCTCCTTTTTGCGAACGCGATTTTATTTTGCCAAACGAATTAGAAACGCATGATGAAAAAGGCGATTTCCTTATCAAAATCAAAAAAGAGGGTATGCTGCATGAAGTCGTTTATGCCACACATCCTTTTGATGTAGTTGGTTGGGATGGTTACAATTTCCCATACGGTTTCAGCATCCATAATTTTGAGCCTATTACAGGCCGCGTACACCAACCGCCACCGGTGCATCAAACTTTTGAGACCAGTACTTTTGTAGTGTGTTCCTTCGTGCCGCGTTTGTACGATTACCACCCAAAATCAATTCCTGCACCTTACAATCACAGTAATATTGATAGCGACGAGGTTTTGTACTACGTTGATGGCGATTTTATGTCGCGAAACAACATCGAGCAAGGTCATATCACGTTGCACCCAAAAGGTATTCCGCACGGTCCTGCGCCAGGAGCAATGGAGCGCAGTATTGGTCACACCGGAACCGAAGAATTAGCCGTAATGGTTGATACTTTCCGACCGCTGATGGTTACCGAAGAGGCTATGGGTCTTGACGATGGTCAATACTATAAATCTTGGGTTGAATAAATAATCTTTCGCTTAAGATTTCAGGAGCTATTTCCTGCTGTACGCTATATCTTTTCCTGGCTAAAGAAGCCAGAAAAAGGATGTCGCTGCCATCAGGGCTAGGAGTTCAGCATTCAGAACCATTTTAACAAAATCACAAATTAATTCTTTTATGAGATATTCATCTAAAAAAGAATTCAAAAACAAATAAATACCATGTCAAAAGAAGTAAAATCAGTAGAGTACGGACTAGAAAAAATATTCGAAGGAGCGCAAGATTTCTTGCCACTTTTAGGAACCGATTATGTAGAGTTTTATGTAGGTAACGCCAAGCAATCGGCACATTACTACAAAACAGCTTTTGGGTACCAATCCTTGGCTTATGCGGGTCTTGAAACAGGAGTAAAAGACAGAACATCTTACGTTTTAAAACAAGATAAAATCCGCATTGTGTTGACTACGCCATTAACGCAAGATTCACCTTTGCATGATCATTTAAAAAAACATGGCGATGGTGTAAAAGTAGCAGCGCTTTGGGTTGAAGATGCAACAAGTGCCTACCAAGAAACCATGAAACGCGGCGCACGATCTTTTATGGAACCAACTGTAGAAGAAGATGAGTTTGGTCAAGTAGTGCGTTCTGGAATTTACACTTACGGTGAAACCGTGCACATATTTGTAGAAAGAAAAAATTACAACGGTGTATTTTTACCAGGTTACAAAGAGTGGAAATCGGATTATAACCCAGAGCCAACCGGTTTAAAATACATTGATCACATGGTTGGAAATGTAGGTTGGAACGAAATGAATACTTGGGTAAAATTCTACGAAGAAGTAATGGGCTTTGTGAACTTCCTTTCTTTTGATGACAAACAAATCAATACTGAATATTCAGCTTTGATGAGTAAAGTAATGTCTAATGGAAACGGACGTATTAAATTCCCAATCAACGAACCAGCCGAAGGAAAAAAGAAATCTCAAATTGAAGAATACTTAGATTTTTACGGCGGGCCAGGAATTCAGCACATCGCTATTGCTACAGATGATATCATTAAAACCGTAAGCCAATTAAAAGCAAGAGGTGTTGAGTTTTTATCAGCGCCGCCACATACCTATTATGAAGCAATTCCAGAACGTTTGGGCGCTCACATGGGAATGATGAAAGAGGATATCAATGAAATCGAGAAATTAGCCATCATGGTTGATGCCGATGAAGATGGGTATTTGTTGCAAATTTTCACCAAACCAGTTCAGGACCGACCTACCTTGTTTTTTGAAATAATTCAGCGAATGGGAGCAAAAGGCTTTGGTGCAGGTAACTTTAAAGCCCTTTTTGAGTCAATTGAACGCGAACAGCAATTGCGAGGAACGCTATAAAAGTTGGTTTTTTTTACATTATGCAAAAAAATAAGCAACTTTAAACACTATTCTTTATTGATGATGTGTTAAACTTTATTTTTAGCCAATATAACTGGATTTGTTAGCTACCTTTGCACTCGCAAAACGGAAGGGGTGGTTTCCTTCCGAGTTGATATAAATTTCATAGTTTATAGTTTTTTGGTTAGTTAATAGCATAACAACTCAGTCTTTATTGGCTGCGTTTTTTTGTTTTGATATATTTGGAATAAAATTTGCATAAGCAGTTCTAAACGAT
>CAZMHK010000085.1:0-13389 GCA_964566045.1 uncultured Flavobacterium sp. | reverse complement strand
CTGCCGCTAGCGTTCATCCTGAGCCAGGATCAAACTCTTCATCGTATATTGTTTGTCCGCCGTGGCGGACTGTTGTATGACGATAAACTCTATCGGTTCTTTTCAAATCTCTCGATTCTATTACTCTTATTCTTTTGTCCCGATCTCTCGGGACGGCTGTCAATTCAATATGTCTAGGAACGTATTCTTCTTTGTTTAATGCGCTTTTCGTATGTCTCAAAGCGGGTGCAAAAGTAGAAATTTCTTTTTAACTATGCAAGAAAAATTTAAAGTTTTTTTTCGAAAATGTTTTTCTCGATTTTCTCTAATCTTTCTCTCAATATGTAGTAAGAACTCTGGTCTATTGCGGGGTGCAAAGGTAACATCTATTTTAACTCTAGCAAACTTTTTGCAATCTTTTTTTAAAAATTATTTACTCGTTTGTTTTCAGTTTGTATAAGAACGTTGCCGTTATTGCGGGTGCAAAACTACAACCTTTATTCGCTTTTACAAGCCTTTTCTAAACTTAATTTAAAACTATTTTTTAAGTAACTTAAAATCAAAGCAGTTAGATACGAAGTTTTTTTGTTCGCTAGGATGGTTCGGGCGGTTTTGGATGTTTACTTAGGGAATTCGGCGGTGATTTGGTAATTGGTCTTCCTATATAGTCTTCAATAAAGCTTTCCTATATATAGGTAGCTATTGCAAAATCCGTCTCTTAAACGGGTAGCGCGCGTTAGGGATAGCAGCGTAAAGACCACAGGCACGAGCCTCTTGAGGGAGTGGCGCGGACTTGTAGCGAATAGCCCGACGACTTGCTTGCTCTTGCCCTTCCAAAAGGCAAGAGCATGAAGGCGGAACGCACAACGAAAAGAACTCACCTCTATATAATGTATAAATTGTTGCCACCCCCAATACTTTGTAAAAAGGCAGAAAAGGCAATTGTACAGCACTGCTTAATTTTTGTATCTTTGTATTATGTTTACACTATTTAAATCTAAGCCTGTTTTAAAGGATTTAATTCCTTCGCAGCATATCGACATTCATTCCCATCTCTTGCCAGGTATTGATGATGGAGCTAAAAACATTACCGAATCAATTGCATTAATCCAATCATTACAGCGTTTTGGAATTTCGGAGATTATTACAACTCCTCACGTAATTCAACATGTATGGAATAACACGAAGGAAAGTATCATTTCAAAAGAGCAAGAGACTCTTTTGCAATTAAGCAATCATAAAATTGATATTCCTTTAAAGGTTGCTGCTGAATATTTGATGGACGACCAATTTGCAGTATTGAGCAAAGAAAAGAAGTTACTGACTTTAAAAGACAATTACGTTTTGGTTGAAATGTCATATATAAATCCGCCCATACAATTATACTCTATTTTATTTGACTTGCAAGTAGCAGGCTATATTCCGGTACTAGCGCACCCCGAAAGGTATTTGTTTTACCATAACAACTTTAATGAATATGCCAAATTACAAAAAGCCGGTTGCTTGTTTCAGCTCAATCTTTTATCAGTAGTTGGCTATTATGGTGAAGGCATTAATAAAATTGCCAATGAACTTTTGCAAAAAGGGATGTACACTTATGTAGGATCTGATGTACACCACAACAAGCACATTGCTGCATTTGATCAAAAGGTATTGATTAAAGATATTAAGCCGCTAGAGGAAGCCATTGCCAACAACCAGTTTTTTAAACAATAAAAAACTACCAGCGAATTTAACTCATAAAAAAAAAGTGCTTAGTTTTGAATACTAAGCACCTTTTTTATGTTACAGCAACAGACCAAAGGTCTATTTCAAATTAAAAATTCTTTTGAATAACGACTTTTTTTCAAGCATCACACCATAACCATAGCCATAACCATAACCCTTACTAGAATCTGTGTCATTTAACAACAAACACATATTTGGTAATTTCTGTTCATTATACAAGGTATTCGGAATACTCAACATTCGCTTTTGTAAAACTTTGGCCCTGGCCACATAAATAAAGCAATCTGCATGATGCGCTATAAGCAAGGTATCCGTTACCAATGCTACAGGAGCCGTATCTACAATGATATAATCGTATTGGCTTTTTAATGTCTCAAAAAGCATATCTACCTTTTTACTCATTAATAATTCCGCGGGATTAGGTGGCACCAAACCTGCTGGCAATACATCAAAATGTTCAAAACCATCATAGCGCACGATATAATCAGTAATATCACCACTTTTTGAGGACAAGTAATTTGTTACACCTGCATCTGGGATATCTATATAATCATCTAAGCGCGGACTTCTGATATCCATACCAATTAAAAGCACTTTTTTACCTGAAAGAGCGAAAGTGGCTGCTAAATTAACCGAAACAAAGGTTTTTCCTTCCGAAGGAAAGGTCGAGGTAAGAAAAATAGTTTTGGCTTGTCCCTCTTTCACTTTGGTCAACAAAAACTCTAGATTGGTTCGAATAATGCGCAATGCCTCCGCACTACTTGTCCTACTTTCTGATCGCATTAGCTCGTTTGGTGAATCAGAGGAGGGAACATCACCAATAAAAGGAATGGTGGTTCTACCTTCTAAATCCAAACGACTTTTAATTTTCGTATCCATCAAGTCATTGACATAAATAACCCCAAAAGGAACCAATAAACCTAATAGTAAAGCTGCCAAATAGATCACTCCCTTTTTTGGAGCTACAGCAATGTCTGATCCTTTTGCTTGATCAACCACTCTTGCAATATCTTCTGTCACAGCTAGAGTAATTGCAGTCTCCTCACGCTTTTGTAAAAGATACAGATACAATTCCTCCTTCACCTTTTGCTGGCGTGCAATAACTCTAAATTGTCTTTCTTGAACAGGAATTTTGTCTATTTTTGAATTCATGAGACCTTCTTGGCCTGCAAGGTCTCGTTTTTGAATTTGCAGGTTAGACTTCATTCTCAACAAACTCGCCGAAACATTGGCTTTTAAAGATTGTATTTGCTCATCTATCTTGATTACGCTAGGATTTGTTTCTGTGGCAGACTTTAAAATTCTATTACGATCCAGAACTAGTTTATTGTATCCTTCGATCATTTCAGTAGCCTCTCCACTAATGATATTATTAGGAAGTAAATCAGATTTTTTGCTATTTTTTAAAAAATCAAGCATTGACCCGATCATGTTCAGCTGAATATCTACTTCTACTCCTTTTTTATCATATTCACTAGACCCCTCTATAAATAATTTAGCTTCTGTTTCTATATCTGTCAAGCGATTTGTATTCTTGAAATCCTGTACATTACGTTCTACGCCATCTAACTCTTCCGTAATTAAGGCTAGTCTGTTTGCAATAAAACGAGATGTATTTTCCGCGATGAAATTCTTATCAGAAGCAGCCTCTTGATTGTAATTTTTAACCAACTGATTTAAGAAATCCTCTGCACGTTCCAAAACTGGATCAGTAAATGACAACTCCACCACACTGCTGGTTTTACTTACAGAGCTAACCGCTAATCTTGCTCGGTAATTATTTACTACATTTTCAAATGCCTCAATATGAATTTGAATAGGATCTGTGGCAACTTTCTGAAACTCTGCATTACCTAAAACTTTCAGAACAACAAAGATACCGTGCTTAGACTTGATAGGCTCTCCATAACGATAACTCGCTTTGGGACTCAGTAAATTTTTTTTCTCACCTAACTCATCCAATTGAAAAGTGCTTGCAGAAAGAGGTGCGAACTCAAATTGCGCAGACAAATTGTCAAAATCTTTTGATTGTTGTAAAAACGATACTCTGATTGGCTCATTTTTATACAGAGGTGTACTTCGCACCTTGCCTTTTACCGATAAATTAATCGCTAGCTTCATCTTACGCACAGTCGATTCAACAAGTGTACGCGATTTTAATATTTCAATTTCATTATCCAAATTGTTCTTAGCACCTCCAATACCTAAATCTGAAAAAGCTGCTAACTCAGATGCTAATCCACCTTTTTTCTCATCTTTAACTAAAATAGTTGTTGCTGCCTTGTATTGTGGAGCCGTGTAGCGAAGGTAAACATAGGCCACTGATAAAGCAATTATGACACCTAATAAAAACCAACGCCAATGAATTGCAAATTTGTCAAACAGAACTCTGAAATCAAATTCTTGTTCTTTATTTTCACTATTCTCTGCTTTTATACTGTTTGTCATTATCTTTTAATTTGAACTTGAAACAATCAACGTTATCAATGTAATTAATAAAGAGGATATCGAAATAATTACTCCTGTATTAGGCCCCACTGCAGCAGCATTCACACGGCTTTTATTGGGTTCTACATACACCACATCATTTTGTGACAAATAATAGAATGGTGAATTCAAAAAATCGGGCTTGGTTATATCAACACGATTAAATGTTTTCACACCATTGGTTTCTCGAATAATTAAGATATTATTTCTTTTTCCGTAAATGGTTAAGTCCCCAGCCATAGAGAGCGCCTCTACCAAGGTGATGCGTTCTGAAGTTACAGGGTATGAGCCGGGAGCGGTTACCTCCCCCTGCACTGATATTTTGAAGTTAGCAATTCGTAAATTAACGATAGGATTTTTGATATATGTGGCTATTTTACTGTAAAGCATTTGCATGACTTCTGTTCGCGTCATTCCGGCTACTTTGAGTCTACCAAGCACCGGGAATTCAATATTGCCCTGCGCATCTACCAGATACAATTGCATGGTCATTTGTCCACCTGCTAAATTCAAATTAGTCGTAGGCTGTTGAATTATGGTACTTAGATTGAATGGAGCTGCAATTTCAGGATCCTCAGCTGATACAATAATAGACAATAGGTCGTCTTGTTGTATTTTAATTTCATACGTATTGCCATTTAAAGCAGCCGTTTGCGCATCGATGCCTTGATAGTACACCAAATCCTTTTTTTGAGCACAAGAGAACAGTAAAAAAACCAACGCAATTGGTAGGCCTCGTTGGAATAGAGCATTTAATTTCATTTTATTCTTTTTCGATTTGAAGTTGCAAATATAAGAAAACACTACAGATGCTACGATTTAAAAACAGTTAAATAACTATCACTTTCCAATTTTAAATAGAATTTTTTTAAAAAGCTACAAGTCTTGCATTTAAAAATTAAACTTTAAACGCTGCTATTTAAAAAAAATTGCTTTCAAACGATACAATCGTTGCAACAGTACGAGTGATCTCTCAGTGCAAGCTTTAGCATTACACTACACATTGCATTAGCAGCATCTGTTCTCCCTTAAAGGTTTGCTGCAGTAAAATCATAAAAAAACCGCCCCTTCACAATAAAAAGTAGGGCGGTGCTTAAAAAATGGTATTTTTTTTTTGTTACTAAGCGTTTAAAACACTTTTGTCTAAACACTCAAATGCGGAATTCATACTTTTGAACTCTGGGACTATTCGTTTCATTTGAGCCACCATTTCCTGATTAGAATGACTCTCAGCAATTGAAATCAAATGTACAACTTCAGCTTGTAATTTTTCATATTCCTCCTGAATTTCCTGTGCTATCATTATTTTTGAGTGGTGAGTTGGCATCGTTGTAGAGGTATCATTCAATAATTCTTCGTAAAGTTTTTCACCCGGTCGTAAGCCTACCACTTCTATTTTTATTTCTTTCTCTGGTATAAATCCAGCTAACTTGATCATTTTACAAGCCAAATCAAAAATCTTAACAGGTTTACCCATATCAAAGATATAGATTTCGCCACCATTGCCCATTGCTCCAGCCTCTAAAACCAACTGACAGGCTTCGGGAATCGTCATGAAGTACCGAATGATATCTCTGTGGGTTATAGTGACTGGTCCACCTGCAGCAATTTGTTTGGTAAATAAAGGAACCACAGAGCCGTTGGACCCCAATACGTTCCCAAAACGAGTAGTTATGAATTTGGTTGCATGCTCTCCTTGTTCCTTTTGATTTTGCAATTGTAGCGATTGGACGTATTTTTCAGCAATGCGCTTACTGGCTCCCATGACATTACTCGGATTCACAGCCTTATCGGTAGAAACCATTACAAACTTTTTCACCTTGTATTTGCATGACAAATCGGCGAGATTTTTAGTTCCTTTTATATTAGTAAATATAGCTTGGCAAGGATTGTCTTCCATCAATGGCACATGTTTGTATGCAGCTGCATGATATACTACATTTGGATTGTACTTTTCAAATATTTTTTCCATCGCCTCTCTATCTCTGATATCGGCAATGACAGTTCTGATTTTTGCATCCGTACTAATGGAATGGGTTTCCAACTGCAGGTGATGCAATGGTGTTTCAGCTTGATCTAAAATCACAACTTTTTTAGGATTAAAAGCCAACACTTGGCGCACAATTTCACTGCCAATAGAACCCGCAGCACCACTGATTAAAATCACCTTATCTTTAAGCTGCTTAGAAATCGCTTTATTATCTAATACAATAGGTTTGCGCTCCAACAAATCTTCAATTTGTATGGTTTTCACTTTTTGAGATATCTCTCGTTGGTTTTCCCAATCTGATATCAAGGGAACCGTAAACACTTTCAAATTAAATTCTAAGCATTGATCTACAATTTGAACCTGCTCCTCACGAGACAAACTTTTATCAGCTAAAATGATGCTAGTAGCTCCCACCGAACGCATCAAAGCTGGTAATTTTTTCTTTTGTACTAAAATTGGCAAATCTAACATTCGCTTAGATGCATTCTGACTACTTTTATCTATAAAAGCTACAATTTTAAAGCGGGTTGGTGTTTCAAATTTCAGGGCGTTTGCCACTGATATGGCATTGGCATCAGTACCATAGATGACCGTACGAATCAAATTGGGGCTTTTGTTCTCTGAAAAGTAAATTTCAAACGTTTGTTTTACCATCACACGGTATAAAAACAACCCGCAATAAGACAACACAATATTGATAAACAAACCAGTATTTAAAAAAATCTTTGACCCCAAATAAAAATCGAAAAAGAAGTTAAGCATCAAAAAAACGACCAATACCGCTATTTGAGAAGACAGTAATTTTACTGCATCAATATTAGAAGAATGGCGAATAATTCCGGAATAAGTACGAAACAACCAAAAGAAAAAAGTATTACAGAGTAAAAGTGCCACCAAGTACAAAACTGTATGCTCGGTTATTACATAATCTAATCCAGTACCCTTAAAAATGAGATGAGTAAAGGAGAACGACAATAGCAGTACAACCATGTCAATTGACACGATGATCCAACGCGGGAGATACCCTAAATTATGAATATTTAAACGCACGTTTAAGTTAGAAACAATATTGGTAAAAAATGCGGTAATATTATTTATTAATGGACGGCTCAAATTGGTAGGTTTTAAAATGTTTTATGATAGCATGTATTATAAAATCAAAGATAAGGAAAAATTTGTTCTTACAAGTTTCTCGCACAAAATGATTCTTCAAAATTGAATTTATAGTTTAGATTGTTCTTTTTACAGTCTAGATTTTGTTAAGTAATAAGTACTTGGTACAATAAGTTCAGTTTGAGGTTTTAGGTTTAAAGTTTAAAGTTTAAAGCTTCAAGTTTAAAGTTTGAAGGTTAAAGTTTCAGGTTAAAGAAAAACATCTATAATCAGCAATTCGAAAAAGCGCTCTTAAATTAAAAACGTAAAAAACAATGAAAAAACGCATTGGCAGCAGTCCGCAAGTTGAGGGGTGGAAAGTGTTCAGTACTCAGTGATCAGTAATTAGTCCTTAGTAAAGAAATCTTAGTTTGAAGTTTCAAGTTTCAGGTTAAAGAAAAACATCTATAATCAGCAATTCGAAAAAGCGCCCTTAAATTAAAAACGTAAAAAACAACGAAAAAACGAAGTGGCAGTAGTCCGCAAGTTGAATAGAGGATATTTGTGCAGTACTCAGTACTCAGTCATCTGTAATTAGTCCTTAGTAAAGAAAGCTTAGTTTGAAGTTTCAGGTTTCAGGTTTCAAGTTTGAAGTTTCAAAACAACGCCAACTCCACTCAATTTATAAAAAACGCCCTTAAATTTAAAACGTAAAAAACAACGTAAAAACGAAGTGGCAGTAGTCCGCCAGATGAGGCTGAAAGCCGAACGGCTCGGGCTGCGGAACGTAGTTTTGAGGTAGTTTTTAAGTTTTGAATTTTCAGGCTTGAAATCGAAGATTCATGAATACCAAAAAAACAATATTAACCCGTGAATAATTTTTGTTTCTTTTGCATCAAAGCAAAAGAAAAGAATTAAATTGACAACAAAATCGTTTGTTAAAATGATTCATACACATAGATGCTTCGTTCCTCAGCATGACAGAATGGAGAGAGTTGGGAGTGTGCAGTACTCAGTGATCAGTAATTAGTCCTTAGTAAAGAAAGCTTAGTTTGAAGTTTCAGGTTTAAAGTTTAAAGGTTAAAGTTTCAGGTTAAAGAATAACGTTTACTGAAAGCTATACGGCAAAACTGCCCTTCAATAAAAGTCTTCTATAACTAATACTTAAAAGCTTCGTTTCTCCGGAACCCTATATCATTTATAAAAAGGTTCTAAAATCGAAGTTAAGACCAAAGCAATACGCTCTCTATCCGCATCAGATAAATTAGATCCTGACGGCATACACAATCCATTATCAAACAAACTTTCAGAAACAGTACCTCCATAATAGGGATACTTTTCAAAAATAGGTTGCAAATGCATCGGTTTCCATAACGGTCGCGATTCTATATTTTCAGCTTCTAATGCCAATCGCAAGGTCTCACGCGTTAACCCATTTGCTAAAAGAGGATCTACAACAATAGCACTCAACCAATAATTCGCAAAATAATCTTCATTAGGTACTGTAAAGACCGAAATCCCTTTATAATTCTGAAAGAAATCAGCATAAAAATCATGCATCGCTCTGCGTTTGGTCACGTGATCATCTAGCACCTCCATTTGTCCTCTTCCAATTCCGGCACAAATATTACTCATGCGGTAGTTGTACCCAATGGCGCTGTGCTGGTAATGCGGTGCATCATCTCTAGATTGAGTCGCATAGAAAACCGCTTTTTGCTTTAGGGCTGCGGTAGGAGTTACAATAGCACCACCGCCAGAAGTAGTGATAATTTTGTTTCCGTTAAATGACAACACGCCAATATCCCCAAAAGTACCGCATTTTTGTCCTTTGTAAGCACTGCCCAGTGCCTCCGCACTGTCCTCTAAAATTGGGATTTGGTAGGCATCGGCAACCGCACGCACCGCTTCAATTTGATACGGAACGCCATACAAGTGTACAGCGATGATTGCCTTTGGTTTTTTGCCTTTGGCAATTTCACTAACGATGGCTTGCTCTAGAGCAATAGGGCAAAGGTTCCAGGTTTGTGATTCACTATCTATAAAAACAGGAGTAGCCCCTTGATACAAAATAGGATTTGCAGATGCTGAAAAGGTCATGCTTTGACACAACACCACATCCTCTGATTGAACTCCTAATAAAATCAAACCCAAATGAATAGCCGCCGTACCCGAACTAAGTGCTCCAACAACAGCGTCTTTACCTAAGTAAGATTCTAAATCTTGTTCTAAACCGTTTACATTAGGTCCTAAAGGTGCAACCCAGTTGGTATCAAATGCTTCGTTTACATAGTTTTGCTCGTTTCCTCCCATGTGCGGTGAGGAAAGCCATATTTTTTTAATGTTCATAATTACATTATCTTTTTTGCTGGATTACCAAAATAGGTACCATCATTTTTAATGGATCTTAAAACTACACTACCTGCTCCTATCCTTGTATTATCAGGAATTTTGACACCTGGCAAAATGACCGCATTTGAGCCAATAAAAACATTATTACCTATTACTGCTCCGCCACCTATATCAACATTAGCCATTATGCTTGTGAAATTACCTATTTTCACATCATGTCCTATTTGTGAGCCATTATTAATAAAAGTTAAATCTCCTATCGTTGTATCACAAGAAATAATTGCATAGGGCAACATTACAAATCCTTTCCCAAAAATTGTGCGCTCACCTATAAAACAAGACTCATGTATATAGTTAGCTATTCGTACATTAGAAGCAATAGCACTTTCTAAAAGTTTCTTTTTGGTTTCAACATTAGAAATTGCAAAAATTACAGATTGGTCTTTTGTTATTTTCGATAAGTCAACTTTATCTAATATCTGTAAATTTGTCGAATAACCATCCAATGCATTTAAATTATCATCTAAAAAACCGACAATTTTTGTTTTTAAATTATTTTTTGAGGTATTATGCCAACTTACAATTTCTCTAGCTAATCCCCCAGCGCCGATAATTATTATTTCGTTATTGAATTGAGTATCCTCCATCTATTTTTATATTTTGTCCTGTTATCCATTTACTATTGTCAGATAGCAAAAAAGCAATCATCGGCACAACATCTTCTACTTCACCAATATCCAATGGATGCATTTGTTTAATTCTTTCAATATTTTCGTCTTCAATTTGAGAAAATAATTTTTGTGTCATTGGAGTATTGACAACTCCAGGTGAGATTGCATTTACACGAAATTTTCTTTTTGCCAATTCTAAAGCTGAGGATTTTACAACTCCTAGAACGGCAGATTTTGTTGAACAATATCCGATTTTACCAGGCTGACCTAACTCTCCCATAACAGAAGATATATATACTATACTTGCACTATCATTAGAATATTTTTTCTTGGAAAACCAACGCAATAATTCTATTCCTGAAAAAACATTAATATTGTATATTTTGGCTATATTTTCAGGATTGTACATTGTTAGCGGAAGTGTTTCTTCCATGCCAGCACAATGAGTAAATCCATCTAATTTTTGACCTGCAAGTGCTTCATCAAATATTTTTGCGTACGAACTAAATTCATTTAAATCTAAAGATACAAATTGAAGACTTTCATTAAACTGGCTTTGTAATTGAGTAATTTTGCTCTCGTCTCTACCAACTGCAATAACAGTACAATTATGCTTTAATAAAAACTCACAAAGTGCCAATCCGATTCCAGAAGTTGCACCAGTGATTAAAACCTTTTTATCATCTATCATTTTAAATATTCTTTATATTGTTGTTGAAAATGCAAAACACGTTCTTCTTCTTGACTTAATTCTCCATCATAAGAAGAAAACTTTACTCCTTTCTGAACTTGCTGACAAATTGCTTTGTCTTCGTCAAAAACTTTTCGGTTAAAATCTATAAGACTGTCTTCGTATATTTTTTCTATAGGACTTACTTTTTCTGACTCTTCTTTTTTAGTAATAAAAACATAGCTTTTAAACAAAGTTCGGTCTTCATCAATAGGAATAATATGAGATAAATTGAAAGAAACTCCATAAGTAGACGAAATTAGCACATTAGGAAACAAAATTAAATGTTTGTATCCATCAATTTTATAATTTCTTTGCTGAAATGGTCTGTGAACCTTTTCTTGTTTACCTTCGTTTTCCTGTAATAAAACCTCGGCATCCCAAGACGAATTGTTTTTTGAAAATGTAAAATCCAATCCAGATGCACCAAGCTTTTGAAAAGTTTCTGAGTGAATTAATGCTACATGATAACTTTCTAAAGTATTTTCAACAACAATTTTCCAATTAGATGTAATTTCAATTTCATTTACATCGATTAATTTTCCG
Organism: uncultured Flavobacterium sp.; assembly: GCA_964566045.1. GTDB lineage: Bacteria > Bacteroidota > Bacteroidia > Flavobacteriales > Flavobacteriaceae > Flavobacterium. The sequence goes on along the minus strand of CAZMHK010000085.1, from coordinate 1,817 downwards.
AAATTATTTGACATGGCCTCAACTTCCTCGTAAAAATCGCCAAGATAATCCTTTAAGGATATTCCGTCGTTTGTTATTTTCAAAAAGACTAAAGTTCCACAAATTTCAATGGAATATTGTTGAAGTTTTAAGCACTCTAATTCATCTTTAGAAAAACCAAAAAAAGGTTTTTTAGGAATCCCAAATGGAACACCTTTATCGTTGTATGCCCAACCATGATACGGACACATTAATGGGCGATTCCCTTTCTCTACTGTTTGTATTAAAGAATGTCTGTGAGAACAAACGTTTTTAAATGCTTTAATTGTTCCTTTAACGTTTTGAATTACAACTGGGGTTCCAGAAATATTAGAAACTACAAAATCGTTAATTTCAGTAAAATCAGACGTGAATCCAACAAAATTCCAAATTTCTGAAAAAAGATTTGTTTTTTCTTTTTGAAAGATCTCTTTCTCAAAATATTCATTTGGCTTAATTAGAGCTTTCATAACTTTATCTTTCTATTATCTTAAAAATTGTAGCTTTTGATATGTCAATAATGCAGTTTCCCCAATTTAAACCTGAACCATAACCACTCATTACTATTTTATTTGAATTTTGTAATTCTTGTTGATTAGAGCAAATTAAGAGCGGAATCGAAACTCCACTAGTATTGCCGAAATTTTGTATATTAATAGGCATTTTATTGGATTCTATTTGTAATTGGGAAGCAATTTGTTTAATTATAAACTGATTTGATTGGTGTAATAAAAAGTAGTCGATTGATTCTTTTTGAGTATCTGATTTCTGAAGTAAATCTTCAATACTTGCAGAAACTTCTCTTAATGTAAAATCAAAAACCTTAGGCCCATCCATTGACAAATTTAATTTAGATTTCTGATTTCCTTTTTCATCGATTATATTTTCAAAACTTTCCTTTGATATTCCATTTCTGTAACCACCATCAGGAATTTGAATTGCCTCAGCATTTAAACCATCTGAAAAGAAATTAAATACAGAGAGGGCATCTTTAATTCCTGTATTTTCTATCAATACTGCAGCAGCACCATCGCCAAATAGCATTGAAGTACTTCTATCATTATCTGATAAAATTTTTGATAGTGTTTCTGCAACAATAAAAAGAACTTTACCATTTATTTGTGTTTTTGCAAATGCAAATGCAGTACTTAAACCCTGAATAAATCCGGCACAACCTGCGTTAATATCAAGACATAAAATTTCTTTATTTAAACCTAATCTTGATTGAAGAATATTTGATGTGAAAGGAATTTTAAAATCAGATGTCTGACTTAAAAATATAAGGCAACTTATGTCGTTCTTATCTACATTATATTTTTCTAATAAATCCGATGCTGCTGCATATCCTAGATCGGATGCTGTAACATTTTCATCTGCCCATCGTCTTTCTAAAATACCAACAGTTTTTTCAAAAAATTTGAGTTCTTTGGGCGATAATAACTCGCCAAAAGAGTCATTCAAAACTTTTCTTTTGGGAACGCAGGCACTTATTGCCTTAATTTCAACACCTTCGAACTCTTGGAACATCTTAGTTAAATTTTTCTAATCCAATTCTTTCAATTAAAGAATCCACAGTTGTAATATCTTTTATATCATCAGCATTTAGTGTAACTCCAAATTCGTTTGAAACATAACCTATCAGAACCATTGCTGCCATTGAATCCCACTCGTCTAAATCTTTCAAGTTCGTATTGATTTCTAATGCATTTTCCAATTCTAATTCTTCTACTAATCCTAAAATGAATTCATTCGTTGTCATAACTCAGTATTTATTATAATTTATTTTTAATTTTTATGAT
>CAZMHK010000084.1:0-13597 GCA_964566045.1 uncultured Flavobacterium sp. | reverse complement strand
CGATTGAATAAAGCTTACTTGCATCTTTTTCTAATTTTCTATAAAAATAATAATTCTATACTTATGTTATCTTCCTTACATTAGCAAAAAACTAAAACATGAAAAAAATATTATTTGCCCTATTACTTTTAAGCCACTTAGCCATTCAAGCACAAGAAAAAACGGGCGCTCAACAATTTTGGGAAAATTTGCAGAAACATTGCGGAAAATCGTTTGAAGGAGAAATCAAAGAAGGTGCTTCAAATGATACCTTTCGGGATAAGAAATTAGTAATGCATGTAAGAAGTTGCGACAAAAACACTGTCAAAATTCCGTTTTTTGTTGGTGATGACAAGTCAAGAACTTGGGTTTTAACATTCGATAAAGACAGAATTAAACTTAAACACGATCATAGACACGAAGATGGAACCGAAGATAAAGTAACACAATACGGCGGTACGAGTCCAAATTCAGGAAGTGCTGGAATTCAATTTTTTCCAGCAGACCAAGAAACATTCAATTTAATTCCGAACGCCGCTACAAATGTTTGGTGGATTACAATTGACGAAACCTCATTTACCTATAACCTAAGACGCATAGGATCTGATAGATTGTTTACCGTAAAATTTGATTTAACAAAAACAGTAGCAACACCCGCTGCCCCGTGGGGATGGAAAGATTAACACCCTTTTGAATTTGACATTTACTCCATAAAAAAACGCATTCAACTTTGAAATTGAATGCGTTTTTTATAATTATGAATGTTTCGTCTTAAGAATTTGATTTTTTAAAACTAACTAATTATCCTTTTAAACTAGCAGATAAGTATTCTCTGTTCATACGAGCGATGTTCTCTAGAGAAATTCCTTTTGGACACTCTACTTCACACGCACCAGTATTGGTACAGTTACCAAAACCTTCTGCGTCCATTTGTGCTACCATGTTTAATACACGATCAGCAGCCTCTACTTTACCTTGTGGCAACAAAGCATATTGAGATACTTTAGCAGACACGAATAACATAGCAGATGAGTTTTTACAACTTGCTACACAAGCTCCACAACCAATACAAGTTGCAGCATCAAAAGCTCTATCAGCATCGTGTTTAGGAATCAAAGTAGCATTTGCATCTGTTGGTTTTCCTGAGGTATTTACAGAAACGAAACCACCTGCATGTTGAATTCTGTCAAAAGCACTTCTGTCAACAACTAAATCTTTGATTACCGGGAAAGCTTTTGCTCTGAATGGCTCGATGAAAATAGTATCACCGTCTTTAAACATTCTCATGTGCAATTGACATGTTGGTACACGTCTGTCTGGCCCGTGAGCTTCACCGTTGATATACAAAGAGCAAGATCCACAAATTCCTTCACGACAATCGTGGTCAAAAGATACTGGTAATTCTCCTTTGTTGATTAAACCTTCGTTTAAAACGTCAAGCATTTCAAGGAAAGACATGTCCTCTTCGATACCATCTAACGGATACTCAACAATTTTACCTTCTGCTTTGGCGTTGGCTTGACGCCATATTTTTAATGTAAGTTTCATATTTTCTTTCGTTTGAAAGTCAAAGAGCTAAAGTGGATTTCACACCATTTTGAACTCTAGGACAGATTCCTATTTATAACTACGCGTTACTAGTTTAACATTTTCGTACACTAGCGGCTCTTTGTGTAAGATAGCTTCGCTAGGCTTTCCAACATACTCCCAAGCAGCAACGTATGCGAAGTTCTCATCATCACGTTGTGCTTCACCATCTTCCGATTGGTATTCTTCACGGAAGTGACCTCCACAAGATTCGTTACGATGTAATGCATCCTTTGCGAAAAGCTCTCCTAATTCTAAGAAATCAGCAACACGACCAGCTTTATCAAGCTCTTGATTAAAACTGTAAGCATCTCCAGGAACTTTTACATCTCTGTAAAACTCTTCTCTTAGAGCAGCAATTTCTTCGATAGCTTCAGTTAAACCTTTTGCATTACGCGCCATACCTACTTTATTCCACATGATTTTTCCTAATTTCTTATGGAAATAATCAACTGAATGTGTACCGTTGTTATTGATTAATTTGTCAATACGCGCTTTAATGTTTTTCTCAGCTTCTTCAAACTCTGGCAAATCAGTTGGAATTTTACCTGTTTTAATATCTGGTGCTAAGTAATCACCAATTGTGTATGGCAACACAAAGTAACCATCAGCCAAACCTTGCATTAAAGCAGAAGCTCCAAGACGGTTCGCTCCGTGGTCAGAGAAATTAGCTTCTCCAATACTGAAACATCCCGGAATTGTAGTTTGTAAGTTATAATCAACCCAAATACCACCCATAGTATAGTGTACTGCTGGGTAAATCATCATTGGAGTTGTGTACGGATCCTCGTCAACGATTTTCTCATACATTTGGAATAAGTTTCCGTATTTATTAGCTACGATAGCAGCTCCTAATTTAGTTACTAACGCTTTGTCATTAGCATCAAGACCTTTAACATAAGCTTGTTCTTTACCATAACGCTCAATTGCTGCAGCAAAATCTAAGTAAACTGCTTCACCAGTTTTGTTCACACCAAAACCAGCATCACATCTTTCTTTAGCAGCACGCGAGGCGATATCTCTAGGTACTAAGTTACCAAACGCAGGGTAACGACGTTCCAAGTAGTAATCTCTATCTTCTTCAGCGATTTGTGTTGGTTTCAATTTCCCTTCACGAATAGCTTGTGCATCCTCTAATTTTGCAGGTACCCAAATACGACCGTCATTACGCAACGATTCGGACATCAAAGTCAATTTAGACTGGTGATCTCCAGAAACTGGGATACAAGTTGGGTGAATTTGCGTGTAGCAAGGGTTAGCGAAAAAAGCTCCTTTTTTGTGTACTTTCCAAGCTGCAGTAGCGTTACTTCCCATAGCGTAAGTTGACAAGAAAAACACGTTTCCGTATCCTCCAGAAGCAATTACAACTGCGTGTGCAGAGTGACGCTCTAATTCACCTGTTACCAAGTTACGAGCAATAATTCCTCTTGCTTTTCCATCAACAAGAACTAAATCTTGCATTTCGTGACGTGTGTATGATTTAATCTTACCACGACCAATTTGACGGTTCATTGCAGAATATGCTCCTAACAACAATTGCTGTCCTGTTTGTCCTTTTGCGTAAAAAGTTCTAGCTACCAATGTTCCTCCAAAAGAACGGTTGTCTAGCAAACCACCGTACTCACGAGCCAAAGGCACACCTTGCATTACACATTGGTCAATGATGTTTACAGAAACTTCTGCAAGTCTGTGAACGTTTGCCTCTCTAGAGCGGTAATCTCCTCCTTTTACCGTGTCGTAAAACAAACGGAAAGTAGAGTCACCATCACCTTGATAGTTTTTTGCAGCGTTGATACCTCCTTGTGCAGCGATAGAGTGCGCACGACGTGGTGAATCTTGAAAGCAAAAAGTTTTAACATTATATCCTAATTCAGCTAAAGTTGCAGCAGCAGATCCTCCTGCAAGTCCAGTTCCAACAACAATAATATCAATATTACGTTTGTTTGCTGGGTTAACTAAATTGATGTGATTTTTATAATTTGTCCATTTGTCCGCTATTGGACCATTTGGTATTTTTGAATCTAAAGCCATTTATAATTTAATATTAATGATTAAAATGATGAAATAATGCAATGAAAATAAAGCCAACAGGAACTACAATCGCAAAAGCATATCCCAATTTGTGTAATGATCTAGAGTATTTATTATTGAACCCTACAGATTGAAACGAAGAGTTGAAACCATGCCATAAGTGTAATGCTAACAATACGAATGAAACACAATAAATAGCTGTACGAGTAGGATCAACAAACTTATGTTGCAACTCACCAAAATAACGAGTTTCGTCTAGCGGTTGCACCTCAACATACTTGTAAACCATTTCTGGAATCCAAAAGTCGTAAAAGTGCAAAAGCATAAAAGCCAATACAACAGCTCCAGAGATAATCATGTTACGTGATGCCCATGATGAACTAGCTGCACCGTTATTTTTTACATATTTAATAGGTCTTGCGCTTTTGTTTTGAAGATCCAAGACGATACCCATAATAAAGTGAAAAATAACACCAACAATTAGAATTGGTTGAATTACAAACTGTACCACTGGATTATTTCCCATAAAATGAGAAATAGAGTTGAAAGTATCAGGACTAAAAACCGAGGTACTGTTTATAAAAAAATGTTGTGCTAAAAATAAAATTAAGAAAAGTCCAGAAAGCGCCATAGCGACTTTTTTTGCTATCGATGACTTTAATAATGCAGATTTTGCCATAAGTTTTAGTGTGAATTAATTTAAAAAATCACACAAAAATAGGGCAATTGAAAAAGAACTACAACCTTTTCGCTATAATTTATAATGATTTTAAAGTGTTCAGTCAAAATCTAATTTAATTTCCTATAAACCAGTACTTAAGAGCCTAATATCGTGTTTATTAGTTGAACAAAAATCAAAAAATACTAAAAGTTGACTTTTTCTAAATTGATGCTATCCTCATTAAAAATCACATTAATTATGATATCTATAATTTTACTTTACAATCGAATTTAAATCCGTAAAAATTTGGCATATTATCGTTTTTGTTTTTGTAAAAAGAAGTTGCTAGTTCACTAATTTTTAATTTTATACCCAAAAAAAACACAATGAAAATAGGAATAGACGCACTCGCTTTTGATGTAGCAAAAATTCATTTACCCATAACGGTACTTGCAAAAGCCAGAAATATTGAACCCGAAAAACTTGAAAAAGGCTTGGGACTTCTTAAAATGACCTTGCCAGACACCCATCAAGATACTGTGGTTTTTGGCGCCAATGCTTTCACAAAATTAATCGAAGAGCAAAAATTAGACTTACGTGAAATTGCTCGCATTTACGTCGGTACAGAGAGCAGCATTGACAGTTCAAAACCTATTGCCTCGTTTTTGGTTGCCTTGATGGAGCAAAAATTTGGCGCAAATACTCTTGAACATTGTGATGCAGTTGACTTTACTTTTGCTTGTATTGGCGGCGTAGATGCCATGCAAAATTGTATTGATTTTGTAACATTAAACCCTAGCAAAAAAGCCATTGTAGTGACTACTGATTTTGCAAAATATGACCTCAACTCGACTGGCGAATACACACAAGGCGCAGGAGCAGTAGCTATTTTGATTACTGCTAACCCACGAATTATGACTATCGAAAATATTTGGGGCGTGAGTACAAAAGGTATTTTTGATTTTTTTAAACCCTACAGAACAGTAACTAAAGAAGCCATCACGAGCAATACCAATAATGAGGTTTGGTTTGATAACTTAGAAAGCGAAATTGAAATTCACAAAGATCAACCGGTTTTTGACGGGCAATATTCCAATCAATGCTACATGGATCGCACGCGCAGTGCTTATTTTGCTTTCAAAAAATTAAAAAACAGCTCCGAAACCGTTTACAACTCTTGGAAAAGTATTGTCATGCATTTGCCGTATGCTTTTCAAGGCCGAAGAATGTTATCTGAAATTTACGCTTTAGATGCGGGAACTACTTATATTTCTGGTTCCGAAGATGCGACAGAATACCAAAATAAACTCAAGGAAGTGAGTAAATCAGAAACCTACAAAACCTTTGTGACCGAGAAATTACAGCCTGCTGAGATTGCCTCCTCATTAATTGGAAACCTATATACTGGCTCTATATTCATGGGACTACTATCAACCTTAGCGCATTTTTTAGACACAAACGAAGAAATTACCAATGAAAAAATGGGATTTCTAGCCTATGGCAGCGGCTCAAAATCAAAAGTTTTTGAAGGAACAATTGAAGATCAATGGAAAGAGGCACTACAAGCTGTTGCCTTGTTTGAAACACTCGAAAAGAGTTTCGAAATTGATTTTGAAATCTACGAAAAACTGCATAAAAAAGAACAACACCAAAGCGTACAAACCCCAAAAAACGAATGGGTTTTAGATCGTATTGAGAGCGAAAACCCCAACTTACTGGGAGCTCGTTATTACAAATGGGTAGATTAAAAAGGTGCTAATTTAGAACATAGATTTCATTGGTTTAATTTTGAAAAACCAATGAAATCTGCTTTATGAAACACTTCAACCAGCTTTTGGAAAGCCTCCAAGACACACTTTAACTAAACTTCGTCATGTATTTCTGGACAATAACTTCGGTGTTTTCATTCCTGATTTTTTGTTGCAATTGAATAGGTGGCGAAGCACGCTCCAGACAATCTTTTACAGCACAAGTTTCGCAGGTAACACCCACCAATTGCTTAGGCACTATGCCATTTTCTAAGAATTTAAATTTTTTCTTTACCGATGGCGTAATTAAAATCCCCACTGATATGCTTCGCAAACAATCTTTCTTAAAAGGATCAGGAGTAGCCGAAGAAAATACTAAATATTCATTACTACTGTTTTCGTAACGCGATACCTGCGCATCAAAAAAATGCGTTTTGTCTTGCTGCACCAATTGCTGAATGGTTTTTATAGATACCCATCTGCGGCAGTAATGCTCATTCATTTCGTTGGCATGCGGTTCCTGCTGATTGGTAATATGTAATTCTTTCTTGATTTGATAAGTATCAGTACCTATTTTATGAGACAAACGCAAGAAAAACAAGTTTTTTAAATTAAAATCCTTTGGCAAAATATTGGTTAATCGCTGATAAAACGATTCTGGCGAAACATCAAATTGCGCCATTAATTGTACCATTTCTTGCGGTTTTGGATTCTCCTTAGATAGAAAAGCATTCAACTCATCAATCAACTTTTGCCTTGGTAATAACAAAGCTCCTGCAAAATAAGAAGCATAAAAATTATTCAGAACTTGGTCAAAATTATCAAATTTTATCCAACTAAAAGTGTACAAGCGTTCCTTGATTTGCATAAAATTATACGCAATTTCTTTGGCCAAAATAAACGCTTTTTGCCCAGCGTCAATCTCATCCGAAAGTAACAACGTTTTACTTTTAGCCACATAGATCGAGCGTAAATCTCCTAGCTCTTCTTGTTCAGAAAAAACCAACTCAGTGATGGTATAATTATACTCCTCTATCAAAATCGCTTTTAATTCGTCTATAGAAATTGTGGCCGTACTATCTACATGAAAGGCTTTGCAAAACAATAAAACTTTTTCTTCTAGCTCTTCAAAATAATTATTGTGCGCCTCTTGATAAGAGCGCAAGGAGGCCAAAAAGAAGCTTTCTCTTGTGAGGTTGTAATGCTGTGCAATTTCAATAATTGTACTAATAAAAGCCGTGACTTTTGCCGGAGCATTGGCAATAATATCAATCAAATCCCCCTCTTGAATACCAAAAATATCAAGCGGAATTTCCTTTAAAATCCCCGACTTCAAAATTTCACCAATTGGGGCAAGATTATTATCGAGCTTTAAAGATACCATTTGGTCATACGAAACTTCTAGTTTTTCTGCCAATAGAATGATCTTATCTGTTTTTGGATATTTTTTTCCTTTCTCAATTTCATTGAGATACGATTTAGACAAGTCCGTAATCTTAGCCAATCCAAATAAAGACAAATCCTTATTCAGCCTTGCTTGTTTGAGTTTAAGCCCAAAAATCAACTTAATATAATCTTGCTCTATGTTCATATTTTCAAAGATAAAGTAAAATAAAACAATACGCAAAAAACATTTTTTTACTTTTTAGCGAACGTTCGCTTGTTTTATAAAAAACTTTTTGTAGTATTGCAACATCAAAACCAATTACTTATGCAAAATCTAACCACAACAACCGAACTAACCACGCCATTTGCTAACACTTCAATAGCACCTTATGAAGCCATTTTAACTGATGAAGCAATTGCCTTCTTAACAGCATTACACACGCATTTTAATACCAAAAGAAAAACTTTGCTTCAAGCTAGAAAAGAGCAACAAACTCTTTTTGATGGAGGACAACTACCGCATTTTGAACAAGCAACTAAAAACATTCGCGACACTAATTGGCAGGCAGCGCCTATTCCTACTGATTTACTAGACAGACGTGTTGAAATCACAGGACCAGTTGACAGAAAAATGATCATAAACGCGCTAAACTCGGGTGCACAAACATTTATGGCTGATTTTGAAGATAGCACTTCGCCTACTTGGGACAATATCATGCAAGGGCAGCAAAATTTAAAAGATGCCGTGAACAAAACGATTTTTCTTGAAGACTTAAAACGAAACAAAAAATACAGTCTAAATAGCGAAACTGCAGTATTATTAGTTCGCCCAAGAGGATTACACCTAAATGAAAAGCACCTTGTTTTTAATAACGAAGAGGCATCAGCTTCCTTGGTTGATTTTGGTCTTTTTGCTTTTCACAATCATGATCAATTGGCTCGAAATGGATCAGCGCCCTATTTCTATTTACCTAAACTAGAACATTATTTGGAGGCCCGTTGGTGGAATGAGGTATTCGAGTTTGCACAAGAATATCTTGGTGAGCAACACGGGACTTTTAAAGCAACTGTACTAATCGAAACCATAACCGCTAGTTTTCAATTGGACGAAATTATTTATGAACTGCGCGAGCATATAGTAGGATTGAATTGTGGCCGATGGGATTACATTTTTTCCTATATCAAAAAACTAAAAAACAATCCTGCTTTCATAGTTCCCAATCGTGATCAAGTTACCATGACGTCACCATTTATGGATGCTTATTCTAAATTAGTGATTCAGCGTTGCCATAAAAGAAATATTCATGCGATTGGCGGAATGGCTGCTCAAATTCCGATTAAAAACGACCCAGAAGCCAACACGATCGCTTTCAATAAAGTTCGTGCTGATAAAGAAAGAGAAGTGAAAAATGGTCATGATGGCACTTGGGTTGCGCACCCTGATTTGGTACCCGTAGCAAAAAGTATATTTGACCAGCACATGCCAACTAAGAATCAAATCCATGTTAAAAGGCAAGATATAACCGTAACCGAGCGCGACTTGCTAGAGCCACCAACAGGTACTATAACCGAAGAAGGTGTTCGAAAAAACATAAGTATTGCCGTGCTGTATATTGCCTCTTGGCTTAACGGTCAAGGAGCCGCTGCTTTACACCACTTGATGGAAGATGCTGCTACTGCTGAAATTTCTAGGTCGCAATTGTGGCAATGGTTACAAAACAGCGTAACGCTAGACAACGGCAAGCAACTTAACACCAATTATTATCACAAATTGGCTATGGAAGAATTTGAAAAGATAAAAAAAATAGTGGGTGAAGAAAACCATCAAAACCAGAATTACCTTCTTGCTGAACAACTGTTAGACGAGTTGGTAGTTAATTCAAATTTTATCGAATTTTTAACCCTTCCTGCATACAAATATCTTTAGACAGATCATCACATACAAATACACCACTAATCAATAAACCTATTAACCTCTATACACTATAATCACACTATGAAAACAACCGAAGAAAGAATTCAAGCATTAGTAACCGACTGGATTACAAACCCAAGATGGAAAGGCATTGAGCGCCCTTACACTGCCGAAGAAGTTATCAAATTACAAGGTTCTTACCAAATAGAACACAGTATTGCAAGACTTGGCGCAACCACTTTGTGGAATAAACTAAACGCACAAGATTTTGTAGCGGGGCTTGGCGCACTTACTGGAAACCAAGCTATACAAGAAGTAGAAGCTGGACTTGAAGCCATATACTTGAGCGGATGGCAAGTAGCAGCCGATGCTAATGTAGCTGGCGAAATGTACCCCGACCAATCATTATACCCTGCCAATAGTGTTCCACTTGTAGTAAAACGAATTAATAACGCTCTTCTGAGAGCAGATCAAATACAAGTTGTAAACGGAACTACGGATAAGAAAGATTATCTAGTTCCTATTGTGGCTGATGCCGAAGCTGGTTTTGGAGGAAATCTGAATGCCTTTGAATTAATGAAATCAATGATTGAAGCAGGTGCGGCAGGTGTTCACTTTGAAGACCAATTGAGTTCAGCTAAAAAGTGTGGTCACCTTGGCGGAAAAGTTTTAGTTCCTACACAAGAAGCGATTAATAAATTGATTGCAGCGCGCCTTGCAGCTGATGTTATGGGAACACCAACCTTGATTGTAGCGCGAACAGATGCTGATGCGGCCAACTTACTAACCAGTGACATCGACCCAAGAGATGCGAAATTTATAACCGGAGAAAAAACTGCCGAAGGTTTCTTTTATGTGAATTGCGGCATTGAACAAGGAATTGATCGTGGCTTAAGCTATGCGCCTTACGCAGATTTAATTTGGATGGAAACTAGTAATCCTGATCTAGGATACGCCAAACAATTTGCAGAAGCTATTCACGCACAATTCCCAGGAAAAATGCTTGCTTACAATTGCTCTCCATCTTTTAATTGGGCTGCAAAACTATCCGTAGCTGAAATGGAAACCTTTAGAGAAGACCTAGCAGCAATGGGCTATAAATTTCAATTCATCACTTTGGCTGGGTTTCATGCCTTGAATACAAGTATGTTTGAACTTTCAAAAGCCTATAAAGAAAGAGGAATGGCGGGCTACTCTGAATTACAAGAAAGAGAATTTGCTTTACAAAAACACGGTTTCAAAGCAGTGAAACACCAAGGATTTGTGGGCACAACTTATTTTGATGCCGTACAAAACACGGTTACAACAGGCAAATCATCTACCACAGCGATGAAAGACTCTACTGAAGTAGCACAATTTTAAATAAATATCAGTCATAAAAAAAGCACGATTTCTAATGGAATCGTGCTTTTTGTATTAGTGCTAAAGTGATTTATTTGGACTCATAAACCTCAAGATTTACAACTTCTTTGTCTTTTCCTTTTTGGATGCTCACTTTATTAACTGAAGGTTGCAAATAATATTTACCTGTTTTTGCAGGTTCCCATTTTAGTTTTTTGTCCTTAGCCAACGCTTTTTCGGCAATTGCTTTCGGTACAGCTAAATCATAAACGTACTTATTCAATCCATTTTTGGCAGCAACTTTTTGTGAAAGCAACACGTCCTTGTTTGGGTTTTCTATTTGTACCACAACCTCTGAATCAGAGTTAGAATAGAACCAAATCTCAGCTTTAGGATCAGTTGGTTTTGACCACACACTCCAGCTATTGCCCCATTCTCTTGATTTTCTTATCTTTTTTGGTTCCAAAACATGGATGTTTTTTGCTAAAACAGCATCCGTTAATTGACCAACAGCATCTACATTTACCTTGTAGATAGAACGACCGTGTGTACCCACAACCAAGTCTTTTACTTTCTTTTGAATTACTAAATCGTGTACCGCCACCGCTGGCATTCCATTTGAAAAATCATCCCAGTTTTTGCCACGATTTAAAGATACATACAATCCATTGTCAGTTCCAAGATACAATACGTTTTCATTCGTAGGGTCTTCTGCAATTGCATTTACGGGACTCGTAGGAATGTTGCTGGCAATACTCGTCCAATTTTGACCATAATCATCAGATACATAAACATAAGTAGTAAAATCATCGTTTCGATAGCCGTTTAAGGTAGCATAAACACGTTCTTTTTTATGAGTGGAAGCTACAACACGAGTTACCCATAAATTTTGAGGTAAGTTGGTTGAAATTTTTGTCCAATTGACACCGCCGTCTTTTGATACATGAATCAAGCCATCATCACTACCCGTGTACAACAAACCAAATTGCAATGTACTTTCGCTAATGCTAGCAAGCGTTCCGTAAGCTACATTTCCTTCTTTAAAACCTTGCGTTAAGTCAGGTGAAATCGCAGTCCAAGTTTGCCCTTGGTTCATAGAACGGTGCAAAAAGTTCGAACCCATGTACAAGATGTCTTGGTTGTGAGACGAAAGCAAAATTGGTGTTTGCCAGTTGAAACGGAATGGCTTCTCGTCCTTTTTTGGTTTAGGCGAAACATATTCTCTTTTGCCAGTAGCGCGATCGATACGGTAGTAATTTCCAAATTGAAAACCCGTAAAAACGATATTCGGATTGCGTTTGTCTATTTGTACTTGCATTCCATCGCCACCCATTAAACTTTCATAAGGATACTTTCCAGTTTGTAACCATTCCGAAGAAAAAGTATAGTTGCTTGGTCCTACCCAAACCCCATTGTCTTGCATACCGCCATAAATATTGTAAGGCTCTTGCTCATCAACATTTACCGCATAAAACTGACTCACGCCATGCGAATTTCCCTTAAACCAATGTGCGCCATCGTCATAGGAAATATTCAATCCACCATCATTTCCGTTGATTAAATGGCCTGGTTTAGCTGGATTTACCCAAACCACGTGATGATCAGAGTGTATATTTTCTTCGCTAATACTCGTAAAGGTTTTACCGCCATCGTCTGATTTAATTACTGGAACTCCAGACAAGTAAATTTTATCTGAATTAGAAGGATCTACCGATATTGCGGCAAAGTAATAACCGTAAGAAGAAAATAAATCATCAATAAAGTTCTGATTTGTTTTTGTCCAATTTGTTCCTCCGTTAGTTGATTTGTAAACTTCAGCACCAATTACTTCGGCATCAGCCAAACTATTGATAGATGCTAGAACTACTTTTCCAGCCTCGCTTGGCTGAACGTATCCGTTTTCAACCCAATGTTTAATATTTTCAGCTCTATATTTTTCAGTTAATCCGTAATTTTTCAAAATCGAATTCAAACTTTTGTTGGGTAATTTCAAAAATTCATCTCCGGGCAGAGCAAATGCTGCTGGCAAAGCCGTGCTTTTTTTACTATCCAAAGGTCGTTTGTACTGATTGTCAAGAACAGCATACACAGTAGCATCATCATACACTGCAAGACCGATTCTACCCACACCTTCGCCGGTAGGGAAACCGCTGTTTGCTGCAGAATATAATTTCCAAGTCGCTCCGGCATCTTCACTTTTATAAATTCCTGATGCTGCACCGCTACCTACAAAATCCCATGCTTTTCTGTCTTTAGTCCAAGCCGCTGCGTATTGTATTTTAAAGTTCTTTGGCGAAACAGCCACATCAATAATTCCCGTCTGATCGTTTACAAAAAGGGTTTTACTCCAAGTTTTACCACCATCAGTAGTTTTATAAATACCGCGTTCCTCATTTTTTGTGTACAAATGACCTACGACTCCAACCACTACTTCGTTCGGATTAGCTGGGTTGATCACGATACGGCTAATGTGGTGACTATCGGTTAATCCCAAATTCTTCCAGGTTTTTCCTTTGTCATCAGAACGTAAAATTCCGATTCCCGCATACGAGGAACGCGACGAATTCACTTCTCCAGTTCCTACCCAAATCGTTCCGTTTTTCCAGTCAATAGCAATATCACCTACATTTTGCGTAGGCGCATTATCCATAACCGGCACAAAACTCATTCCGTTATTATTGCTATACCACAAACCTCCTGAAGCATAACCTACATAAAATTCGGTAGGATTTTCAGGATTTACATCTACATCAACTACACGTCCGCTCATAACGGTTGGACCCACATTTTGTAAATTTAGACTCTGAAAAAGCGATTGTTCTTGCAGTTGTTTCTTAGCCACTAAACTGTTTTGAACCGCCTCAGCAGAGACCTGTGCAGACGCGACAGTTTGTACAATAAAAGCGGTTAGGAGTATTCTTTTTTTCATAGGATTGATTTTTGATGCCG
>CAZMHK010000083.1:0-13617 GCA_964566045.1 uncultured Flavobacterium sp. | reverse complement strand
GATTTTTGATGCCGAAATTTAAGGATAAATACACGTACCAAAAAATTTTATACTCTAATTAACACCCGTTTCTATCAAAGTTAGTATTTTTGAATAATCAATAAAAAATCTAGAATAGCACTCACTTGTTTTAAATTAATGAGATAAATAAGTCGTTCTGATTACATTTTACATCCATAAAAAAACAAAACCCAACACATGAAATACCATCAAATTGACCGTAATTTATTTATAAAAAACAGAGCAAAATTCATGGCACAAATGAAGCCAAAAAGTGTGGCTGTTTTTAATTCAAATGATATATATCCTGTTTCGGCTGATAGTACCTTGCCTTTTGCACAACACCGTGACATCTTTTATTTGAGTGGTGTAGACCAAGAAGAAAGTATTTTATTGTTGTTCCCTGACGCGCCTTATGAACACCAACGCGAAATGGTTTTCTTGAAAGAAACTAGCGAGCACATTGCCATTTGGGAAGGCGAAAAACTAACCAAAGAACGAGCTTACGAAGTAACCGGAATCAAAACCGTGTATTGGTTGCAAGATTTTGAAAAAGTGTTGTTCGAAATGATGACGCACGCCGAAACCATTTACATCAACACCAACGAGCATTACCGCGCTACAGTAGAAACCGAAACCCGCGAAGCCCGCTTTGTAAAATGGTGGAAAGAAAAATATCCTGCACACGCCGTTGCCAAAAGTAACCCAATCCTACAACGCCTGCGTTCTGTTAAAGAAAGCGAAGAATTAGATTTGATTCAAAAAGCCTGTAACATCACTGAACTTGGTTTCAGACGATTGTTGCCTTTTGTAAAACCAAACGTTACCGAATACGAAATCGAAGCAGAATTGATTCACGAATTCATCCGCAACCGCTCTCGTGGTTTTGCGTACACGCCTATCATCGCATCGGGTAACAATGCCAATGTATTGCATTATATCGAAAACAACCAACAATGCAAGGCAGGCGACCTGATTTTGCTTGATGTAGCTGCTGAATATGCTAATTATTCTAGTGATATGACGCGTACAATTCCGGTTTCTGGTCGCTATTCTTCTCGTCAAAAAGAGGTTTACAACGCCGTACTTCGTGTAAAAAACGAAGCTACAAAAATGTTAACCACTGGCACACTTTGGAAACAATACCATATAGAAGTTGGGAAAATCATGACTTCAGAATTATTAGGTTTAGGACTTATTGACAAAGCCGATGTACAAAACGAAAACCCTGATTGGCCCGCTTACAAAAAATATTTCATGCACGGAACCTCGCACCACATGGGGCTAGACACGCACGATTACGGTATTTTGACCGAGCCAATGCAAGCCAATATGGTCTTTACCGTTGAGCCCGGAATTTATATTCCTGCCGAAGGTTTTGGTATCCGTCTTGAGGACAACATTATCGTTCAAGAAAGCGGCGAACCTTTCAACATGATGCGCAACATTCCTATCGAAGTCGAGGAAATTGAAGACCTCATGAACGTTTAAAATAGCAAAAAATCAAACCAAAAGCAGTCTAGTTTTCTAGGCTGCTTTTTTTTAGGAGCACCACATCCTGCAACTTAAGTCGTACACTCCTGCTGTTCGTTCTATTCCCGCTCAAAAAACTGCGGCCCAAAAGCCTTGTTTTTCAATCGGGAGATGCCACTGCCATCAGGGCTATCATTCACAAATCATTTTCAGTAGTCAAAATGTTAAAACAATTTTAAAATTGTAACGTTACAAATCAGTCAAAGACTTACTCTTAAAACTATTAGGAATAACAGTCTCTAAAACGAACCAATAAAAACTAAAAAACATAAAATCATGCAAGCACACGAAATCGATTACCACATTTACGGCGAAGAAATGCAGTATGTAGAAATAGAATTAGATCCTCAAGAAATTGTAGTTGCCGAGGCAGGCAGCTTTATGATGATGGACAACAATATTCAAATGCAAACTATTTTCGGAGACGGATCGGGTCAAGAAACGGGATTGTTTGGCAAACTACTCAGCGCAGGAAAACGAGTACTTACTGGCGAAAGTCTTTTTATGACTGCTTTCATCAATCAAAACAATACCAAAAGCAAAGTGTCATTTGCATCGCCATATCCTGGAAAAATTATTCCAATTGATTTGATGCAATATGGCGGTAAGTTCATTTGCCAAAAAGATTCTTTCCTATGTGCAGCCAAAGGAGTATCCGTAGGAATCGAATTCTCTAAAAAACTAGGAACAGGTTTGTTTGGTGGCGAAGGTTTCATCATGCAAAAAATTGAAGGCGACGGAATGGCCTTTGTACATACCGGAGGAACATTAGCTCAAAAAGAATTAGCCGCAGGCGAAGTTCTAAAAGTAGATACCGGTTGTATTGTAGGATTCACAAAAGATGTGGATTATGACATCGAGTTTGTGGGTGGAATCAAAAATTCTCTTTTTGGTGGCGAAGGTTTATTTTACGCTACACTACGCGGACCAGGAACTGTATTTATTCAATCCTTACCTTTCAGTCGCCTTGCCGACAGAATCATTGCATCGGCACCAAGAGCAGGCGGAAGCGGCCGTGACGAAGGCAGTTTACTAGGCGGTTTAGGCCGATTAATAGACGGTGATAATAGATTTTAAAACTCAAAGGCTCTCAGAAATGAGAGCTTTTTTTGTAAACATATAAGTCATATAAGTATTGTAATGAAATGAACAACTGACCTTACATGACTTATATGTTTATTTTTAAATTTCAAGAATTACCATTTTTCACCCAAAAAAATCTAAAACTTAAATGGCTTATATGTTTTGAAAAAAATTAAAGCTTTAGCTTTGCACAAACATTACAAAATTGAAACAAATCCTCTTTAAAAACACCACTATTTCCTATACTGACGAAGGAAAAGGAACGACTATTGTTTTACTCCACGGTTTTCTAGAAAACAAAAGTATGTGGGATTTTTACGTTCCAGAATTGGCGAAAAAAAATCGTGTCATAACCATTGATTTATTAGGTCATGGCGCCACAGAATGTTTGGGATATGTACACACCATGGAGGACAATGCCGATGTAGTCCATGCCGTTTTATCAGAATTGCGCATTCGCAAAGCTATTTTTGTAGGACATTCTATGGGAGGTTACGTGGCCTTGGCTTTCGCCGAATTGTATCCAGATACCATGAAAGGATTGGTTTTACTCAACTCAACCGCAAGAGCCGACAGTGAAGAGCGCAAAAAAAATCGGGATCGCGCCATTAAAGCCGTGAAACAATCTTTTGTGAATTTCATTTCGCTTTCGATTGCAAATTTATTCAGTGAAAATAACAGAGAGCGATTAGCTACTACGATAGAAAAGATCAAAAAAGAAGCGCTTCAAACGCCCTTGCAAGGAATTGTTGCTTCACTAGAAGGTATGAAAATCAGGCAAGATCGAGAAGTATTGCTACATCTTACGCCATTTCCTAAACTTTTAATTTTAGGAGAAAAAGATCCAGTTTTGAATTATGAGGAAACCAAGGAACAAATAGAAAACACAGCGGTACAACTTATCACTTTTCCTGATGGCCACATGAGTCATCTAGAAAATCAAGACGAATTATTAGCTGTTCTATTGTCTTTTTTTAAAAGCATTTAGAGCATACCAAATTTTAAATATCCTTTATCTATCAGCTCGTTTTTATCTTTTAAATGATGCATTTTCCCATCTTTCATTAATGCCAGTTTGGTAGAAATTTGAATCACATTTTCATAATTATGATCGGTGATCAAAATGCCTTTTGTAGCAGACATGGTGGTGATTAACGCATTTATGTTTTCAATCATGATGGGTGACAAGCCATTGTAAGGCTCATCTAGCAGTACAAATTTTGAATCATTGTTCAAGATTAATTTAATTTCTAGATACCGCAATTCCCCACCAGATAAATGTTTGATTTTTTTATCCAACATAGATTGTATCATGGCATCTTCACAAAATTCTTTTACTTTGGCTTTGGCGATGCACAATTGAATAGTTTTATGAATGGAAAAAGAATTTGGAATAAAAGAATACTGAGGTAAATAGCTAATTTCTTTTAACAGCTCACTTGTTTTTGACAGCACTTTTCCACCAACCCGAACAAATTTAAAATCAGCTGATTCAATTCCGAAAATAATCTTTAATAATGTAGATTTACCAGAACCATTTCGACCCAAAATCCCAAGAACAGTGCCCGTTTCACATTTTAAGTACACATCCGAAAGGATGATTTTTCCGTTGTATTGTTTTTGTACGCTATCTACTTCTAAAATACTTGTTGTCATAACAAATTCAATAAAAGGTTCACAACAACAATGAAGAGCATCGAGACGAAAAAATTAATGAGGAATCCATAAACAATCAACTGAATTTTTGAAAGACCGTTATTGTAATAAAACAAGTATTCGTTTTTAGAATTCACCTCTTTAATCAAAAGACTAATGAAAAAACCAAAAAACAAGAGCGTATATTTAAAGTTTTCAAAGCCTCCAAATACAGCCGCGACAGCACTTACAGCAATGTTTATAGCTAAAGTACTTTTGTAAAACTCGTAACTGTTGTATAGTTTTTTGATAATCGATGAATTAAATTATTTTTTCTTTGAAAGGCGTATTCACATCCAAAATTTCACTTAATAAAAGTACCAATTGTTCCAGATAATTATTCAGCATTTCAGTCGAAATAGTAGTTTGCACCTCTTTATCTATTTTAAAATTAAAAGGTAAAAAACCTGCTTTTAGATTTTTGAAAGAGATAATACCAGCTTCAATCGGTTTTCCTTTTGCTTCAGTTTCGTACATGTACGCATATGCCAGCACTTGAATGATCTTATCGCTTTTTATATCTTCAATGAGTCCGTTCCAAGATTTCAAAGTCACATTGGCTTTATCTACTTTCCCCGTTTTGTAATCGATGATTCGAATGTTTCCATTGCGCTCTTCAATTCGGTCCACATTTCCTCTAATTAAAACTGGAAAAGGCAAATTAGGATGCTGTAAAATGCGCTCAAAAGTTTGTTCCAAAGCAATAATTTTAATGGCATCTCCTTTTTTAATGCTTTCTAGTTCTACTTTCAAGAAATTAGAAACATTACGTTTGGCTACTTCAAAAGCTAATAAATTTCGTCCTTTTTTGATTTCACCCTCTTTGTATACTAATTTAAATTGCTTGAGCACCTCATCATCTATTTGTTTGAAACAATTGAGAATATCACTTTCTGAAATAAACTTATCAATAAATGGTTCGTATAAAACACGCAAAGTTTCGTGAATAATGGTACCCAAAGTATTCAAGGCAATGTTCTCTTCCACCTCTTCTACTTCGCTGATGCGTAAAATTTTCTGGAAATAAAACTGTATCGGATTCCGAATATAACTGGTCAAGGCAGATGGTGAAAATCCCTTTTCAGCAATTTCCTTGAGGCGAAGCATCACACTTTCTGACTTGGGAATTTCCATTGCTTCATAAGCTATTTCAGGTAAAGTAGCATTGTAAATCTCGTGCGTAAGCGTGTGGTTATTCTGCTTTTCTACTTCTAATTGGGTAATGAATCTGCTTTTTTCACCAGCATCCAAACCTTCGCTTTCCGTATTGTAAAGCAAGTAAATGTTTGTCGCGCGCTGCAACAAATGATAAAAATGATACGTATAGATGGCGTCTTTCTCCTTAAAAGTTGGTAATCCTAACTCTCGTTTTACATCATAAGGAATAAAAGAATTTTGAGACTTTCCGGCTGGAAATTTGCCTTCGTTCATAGAAGTAACAATGACCGTATCAAAATCCAAAACCCTACTTTCAAGAATTCCCATTATTTGCAAACCATTTAGCGGCTCACCTTCAAACGAAACTTCGGCGAGATCAATTACCTGTTTGTAAATAGCATATAACGTTTCAATTTTATCAATATGTGCTGATTTTGAATAATAATTAATCAGTTTGTTGATTACCTTAAAAATGGCATACACAAAAGCTTTCGTGATTTTTTCTTCTTCGTTATCGTTGTTAAGATTTTCTTTTAAAATCAACAATAATCGAGAAATGGTTTCTAAAACAGGAATGGCTCCACGCTCCCATTTTTGAAAGAGCAATACAAACAAATCTGTTGGCATCACATTCAACTCCACCAATTTTTGATGGGGTATAAAAGTGTAATTATTTTGATTTATTAATTGCACCAAAGCCTTAGTTTCAGCATACGGCTCCACCAAAGGATGCGTCAATATATCAAGAACATCTTTATAATAGAACACATAACTTTTCGCATTCCTAGCCAATGCATTGGTATGCATTTTGAATGATTTGGCAATTAAAATTTGCGCCGGATTATTTTTACTAGAATAACCCATTGTGATATTCAAAGCGCCCACCGTAGCTGGCAAAGAATACAACAGTGGCACCAAAAGACTCTCTTCTCCCAGTACTACAGCTACTTTATCAAGCGATTCTTTCTGGCCTAGTCCATTCGATTTCTCGATAGTACTTTCAATTATACTTCCGGCGAGTTTAGCCTGACCCATTGTTTTGGGAGTACCAATAATTTGAATGTTTTTTGTTTGAGAAAATTCGTCAACAATCCACTCAAAAGGATTCGACTTATAATGTTTCCAACTTTCTTTAAATCTGCGCAAAAACAAACCCGCATCGTGATACGGATCATTTAAAAAAGTTTGGTCAGCGTCCCAATAAATTTCGGCACGATTGGCAGCTAATAGATGTTGTATGATTTTTTCTTCGGCAGCATTTAAGGCATTGAAACCCGCAAATAAAAACCGACTATCTTGAAGATTTTGGCAAAATGAATTCAGGTTGTTCACTGCTTCTCTGTAAATCAAACCTTGATAGCCTACTCCAAGCTCAAGTAAATGCTTGTAAAGGGTTTGGTAATACTGTGGAAGCAACTTCCAAAAATCAATATATTTTTCAAGTAAAGGAGTTTTGTTTTCTACTTCTATACCCCATTTTTTTATGTCTTCAATATCCTTTAAGTAAGATAAAACATAAGCAGGATCGAGCAAGTAGCGATCAATTTCATTAAAATCTTGCAATAAAGTTTTCGCCCAATTGGCAAACAATTCAAAGCTTTGTTGTTTAGATACATCTGTTTGACTTAAATAAACCTCGTAAAACTCAAATAATAGCTCTATGGGATCGATAGTTCTGATTCCGGCTATGTCTTGTATAAAATCTTCGATACTTATAATTTGAGGCGCAAGAATATTTATACTAACTTGCTTTTTAAGCGCTTCAAGTAAAAAAATTTTAGCACGCTTATTGGGTAGCACAACAATTGTTTTGGGTAAACTGGCTGCGTGATTTTGCAATAAAACTGAAGCTATTTTATCTAAAAAAGAAATATTTGTCATTCTATAAAAATAAAAAAACGCCCCGATAAATCGAGGCGTTTCCTGTAAATATTTTAGAAGAAATTATTCTTTGATCAAAGAAATCTCTACTCTTCTGTTTTCAGCTTTTCCTTTTGCATTTTTGTTAGATGCAATTGGTTTAGTTTCTCCAAAACCAGTAGATTTTAATCTTTCAGCAGCAATTCCGTTTTCAACTAAGTAGTTTTTAACTGCAGCTGCTCTGTTTTCAGATAAAGATTGGTTTAATTCATTGCTTCCATCGCTATCAGTGTGACCTTCGATTTGGAATTTAGAATTTGGATACTCATTCAAGATATCTTTAATTGATGTTAAAACAGCGTAAGTACCTTGTTGGAAAGAAGATTTACCTGAATCAAATAAAATTACTTTTCCGTAGTTGTTTAAAGTTTTCATTACTTCGTCAGAAACTTCAGGACAACCTTGATTAGCTACAGTACCTTT
Source organism: uncultured Flavobacterium sp. (assembly GCA_964566045.1). Classification (GTDB taxonomy): domain Bacteria; phylum Bacteroidota; class Bacteroidia; order Flavobacteriales; family Flavobacteriaceae; genus Flavobacterium. Next base: position 5,805 of record CAZMHK010000083.1, on the reverse strand, counting down.
TACAGAAGGACATTTGTCATCTTTGTCTAATACTCCGTCTCCGTCAGTATCTGGCCAAGGGCAACCTGCATTATCTTTAGGACCTGCTACAGTAGGACATTTATCGTTTTTATCAGCAACACCATCTCCGTCAGTATCAGGACATCCTTTTAACGCAATTGGACCTGCTTCATTTGGACAAGCGTCATCTTTATCAGCGATTCCGTCTCCGTCAGTATCAGGACAACCGTTTAATGCTGGTAAACCAGCAACATCTGGACAAGAGTCAGCGCTATCTTGAATTCCGTCTCCGTCAGTATCAGGACAACCATTGAATTGTTTTAAACCTGCAACTTCTGGACAAGCATCGTCTTTGTCAAAAATTCCGTCACCGTCAGTATCTTTTCCTCCAAATTTGAAGATGATACCAGCAGTGTGCTGAAAGTGTGATGGAGCATCTGGAACATTTCTCGTTTCTCTTTCACCAAATGATTTTTTATATCTTGTAGCTAACTCAAGACCAACATTTTCAGAGAACCAAAAAGTCAAACCAGCACCTGGGTTTAAAGTTCCAAAACTACTATCACCTAAGAAAGTATAACCTCCACCTACAGAAAGAGATGGATCAATAACCTTAGATTTGATAGCCGTCATGAAGCTGTAACGAATTGTTGCATCTAATGCATAGTACATAGCATCTCCCGGATTACTAACAACATAACCACGAGAATCTCTTCCAGCAGCAGCAGGGTTGAAGTTTACATATTTGCTAACTTTGTTAACAGATCCCGCAACTCCAAAAGAGAAATTATCACCAACATACTTCGATACACTTAAGTACGATACAGATGGTAAAATATTCCAATTCTCTTTTACATCAAAAGCTTGAGAGAAATGACGGTCAGCCCATCCTTTTCCTCCACCAGCACTCGTTTTAGTATCTATTGCGTTAACCCCAAAGGAGATAGCCCACGGATTGTTACTGTCTTGTGCCTGAGAGCTAACCCCAACAGCCATCATCGCAGCAACAAAAATTTTGTTAAGATGTTTCATACTTGATATTTTTATTTACTTTAGTTAATTATGAACAAAAATAGGACGTAAATTTTGAACTACAAAACGAAATGTTAAAAAAAACAGATTTACAGTCTTATAAATGGGAATTATATAATATTTAAGGACTTGCCTACTTCAGTAAAAGCGCTTATTGCTTTATCCAAATGCTCTTTTGTATGAGCTGCAGAAAGCTGAACTCTAATTCTCGCCTTGTCTTTTGGAACTACTGGAAAGAAGAAACCAATAACATAAACGCCTTTTTTTAACAATTCATCAGCCATAATTTGAGAAAGTTTAGCATCGTACAACATTACAGGTACTATTGCCGAATCACCATCGATGATATCAAAACCAGCCGCTTTCATTCCCGCTTTGAAATAATTGGTATTCCACTCTAGTTGATCGCGCAAGGTGGTATCTTTTTCTAGTAATTCAAATACTTTTAATGATGCACCAACAATAGCTGGCGCTAAAGAGTTTGAAAACAAATACGGTCTTGAACGCTGACGCAAAATTTCAATAATTTCTTTTTTCGCAGTAGTGTAACCGCCCATCGCGCCTCCTAAAGCTTTACCAAGCGTTCCTGTGATGATGTCTACACGACCCATCACCCCTTTTGCTTCTGGAGTTCCTTTACCAGTTGCACCAATAAAACCAGCAGCATGGCATTCGTCTACCATAACTAAGGCATCATACTTATCAGCCAAATCACAAATTTTATCCAAAGGCGCAACCAATCCGTCCATAGAGAACACACCATCGGTTACAATTAATTTAAAACGAGAGCCTGCTTCTGTGGCTTTTATTAATTGCTGCTCCAAATCTTCCATGTTAGAATTTTCGTAACGGTAGCGTGCCGCCTTACACAAACGCACTCCATCAATAATAGAAGCATGGTTCAAACTATCTGAAATAATACAATCTTGCTCTCCTAATAAAGGTTCAAAAACACCACCATTTGCATCAAATGCTGCAGCGTATAATATGGTGTCCTCTAAACCGTAAAAATCAGCAATCTTTTTTTCAAGTTCTTTATGAATATCTTGTGTTCCACAAATAAAACGAACTGACGACATTCCGAAACCATGAGAATCCAAAGCATCTTTCGCTGCTTGCACTACTTCGGGATGAGATGAAAGTCCAAGATAATTATTGGCACAAAAATTCAAAACAGTTTCTCCAGTAGAAATGGTTATTTCAGCCGCTTGTGGCGATGTAATAATTCTTTCTCTTTTAAAAATTCCATTCTCCTCTATTGTTTGCAATTCTGCTTGCAAATGTTCCTTTATTTTTCCGTACATAATTTATAGTTTACAATTCTATTTTGCGAATTATTCATTTTTGCGTTACAAATTTACTACTTCAATTCCTTTTCCGATATAAATTAGCGCTTTTTTTGTCACTTTATAACCCATAGCCTCAATAGCTTGTTGGTAGTTGTGTAGCTGTTGTTCGTATTTTTTTTGATGCATGCCCGTTTTATAATCTAACAAGTACACTTCGTTGTTTGAGTTTACTACCATTCTGTCAGGTTTTATAGTGCCGCCTTCTTTTTGAATGATGGTTTGCTCATTGAGTACCGTATTGCCTTTAGCAAAACAAGCAGCTAGTTCATGATGATTCACAATTTCCTGCAAACTGGTACGAACGGTTTCTTGTTGGGTTATGGCTATCATTCCGCTTTCGATTGCTTTGGTGATTGCTACATCAACCTCATCGTAAGTTTTTACGAAAGAGAGCACCTCATGAATTAGGTTTCCGTACTCAATAGCTTCTTGTTGCTGAGTACCCCACATCAGGGCTTCGCGTTGGGCAATTTTTATATTTTTAGGATTCAAAACTTCCTGTACAAACGGAATCACTCGCGAGCTATCTACATGTGGTTTGGTTGCTGACAGACGTTTGGAATTTCCAGATTCATAAACAAATTGATTTTCATCAAACCCGTCATTTGCTTGTAGGTACTCTATAAAAAAGGTACACATATTATTTTTTGGAACCTCGCCTTTCGAACTTAAATTCATATTCGAAATCACATACAACTGCTCCTCGGCCCGAGTTAACGCCACATAAAGTACGTTAACATTATCCAGTAGTTCCTCTTGTTTCTTTTGCTGATATACCTCGGCGGCTTCGCCTCCAAAACCTTCTACACTACTGCTATTATCAATCAGCACTTTTGGAATTCCAAAATCTTCTTCAGCGGCATTGAGCCACAATTTATCTTTGGGTTTTCGACTATAATCTTCTTCTGCGAAGGGAAAAATTACCACCGGAAACTCTAATCCTTTTGATTTGTGAATGGTCATGATACGGACCGCATTGGATCCTTCGGGTGACGGAATGCTATATTTGTGCCCGCTCTTTTCCCAGAAACTTACAAAATCAGCGATGCCGGCTTGATTACGCACGTCGCGTTCAAGAACAATATCCAAAAAGTATTGTACATAAGCATTGCTTTTTTGAGCATGCAAAAACTTAGCAATGATTACTTCTACGGCTTCGTACAGCGATTTTTTACGAATGTTTTGAAACGACAACGCTACATTGCATTGCAACAACCATTTTTCAAAATCCGCTTCTTGCTTGAGCGCCATTCCTTGCGCAATGAAATCGTGAACCGGTAATTCCGTTTGACTATTTAATCCTATGTGATATAAAAAATGAGCTTTCGCCTCCAAGTCGGCACTATTCTTAAGGTATTTCAACAAGTGAATAATGAGTTGCACCTCGGTCGCATTTTGAATCATCAAGGTTTCTGATGATAATAACGGTATTTTTTTCTCTGTTAAATAATTAGCAATGGCAATACCTTGGTCACGTTTGCGGGTAAGCAGCACGATATCTTTGTACTCAAATCCTTCTTGCAACACTTTTTGAATGGTTGCCAAAGTAGCTTCAAGATACAAATCGGCTTTCTCAAGAACTTCTTCATCGCTACTGACCTCAGCGTCTGCTGATTTTTTATCAACATTGGGTATAAAAGCGATGCTTACAAAACCACCTTTTTTATCATTTGTTTTTTGACTGCTATGATTTTCGTATAAGTCGCGGTAATCGGGTTGATCAAAATGATTTGCAATTAACTTGAAGAAGGCATTGTTGAACTCGATAATTTGCGAATAAGAACGGTAGTTTTTATCCAAATGTTCTAAAACTTTTTCGGGATTGCTAAACGGATTATTGTCCTTACTCAGTTCGATAAATTGCTCTGCTTTTCCTCCGCGCCAGCGGTAAATAGATTGCTTAGGATCGCCCACAATCATTAACGTTCCTTTTACACCATAATCATCTTGACCCGCAAGTGCATTGCCAATTAATGGAATCAAATTTTGCCATTGCATTTCGGAAGTATCCTGAAACTCATCGATAAAAAAGTGTCGGTAGCGCTCGCCCAATCGCTCATATATAAAGGGAGCAGGTTGGTTTTGAATTTCACGGTGAATGATGGCATTGAACTCAGAGATAGACAACACATTTTGCTCTTTTTGAATTTTAGCCAATTCGTTGCTGACAGTATTCAACAAGGATAGTGGTGTAATGTTTTTGAGGAAAGCTTTGTAGAAATTTATTTTCTCGAAAGTTCCATAAATCGTTTTTAATTGATCTAGCATTTGCGGAATCAAACTTTCAATTAGATCAAGATCTTTGGCTGTTTTGTTGATGGCAATATCATCAAACTCAAGAAACATTTTATTTCTAGGATTGAATTTTCCTTGCTGAATACTTGCAATATGATTGGGAAAAGTGAGTCTGGAAAAAGACTTCAAATCAATACCATTTTTATCAATTAATGCTACTATTTCCTCTGCTAAAACAACCGTTTCTTTTTCTAGCTCCTTGCAAGTTGTATCTAATTTGTTTTTTATCGACACAAACTCGGCAATCGATTTGTCTTGAAAATGTGTAATTTCATTTCGGTTGTTCTCATTCAGCACCAATTTACCTGTGTCGAGAATTTCTCGTGAAATGTCCCAAGATTTGTCATCATCGGTTTTTTCCATAGTGAAATCGATGAGCAATTTGGTCAAAGTCTCATCTTCACCGGCTTGCGCAATGATGGCGTCTACCGCTTCAATTAATAGATTTTCGGTATCCAAAGTAACTTCAAAAGTCATGGGCAAATTCAAATCGTGTGCGAAAGCTCGAATTACCTTATGAGTGAATTTGTCAATAGTAGAAATATCAAAAGCTGCATAATTGTGAATAATGTGCTTGATGATTTGTTGCGATTTTACTTTTATTTGAATGACCGATAATTGGGTTGCTGCCGCTAAATCAAGCATTAAATCATGCTCTTTGTCGCTTGGTTCGTCTTTGGCAAATTCAGACAAACTACCTACAATACGCGACTTCATTTCGTGCACGGCCTTATTGGTAAAAGTGATGGCTAAAATATGGCGGTACGCATCGTTTTTGTGTGCGGTAAGAATTATTTTCAGGTATTCTTTGACAAGTGCATAGGTTTTTCCGGAACCTGCGGAGGCGTCGTATATAGAAAAGGATGGTCTTTGCATCTTGAATTTTGCTTTTAGATTATCTAATGTCTTTACCTGAAATTAACAACTTCATTTACGCACTCCCTAGCCCCGATTGCAATGAAAATCCTTTACTGCGGCGCGCTAGCAGAGCAGGAAAGATTGTAATGAAAAGCGGGAAACAGCTCCTAAAAATTGCGCTGTAAGAGGGTTACATTTTAATTTTGAGTTGAAACTTCGGGATAAACCTTAAAAGTAGTATTTTTGCAGCATGGAAACAAATAGACAGAAA
>CAZMHK010000082.1:0-13656 GCA_964566045.1 uncultured Flavobacterium sp. | reverse complement strand
AAAAACAAAGTATAACCTCAGTTCAAAAAATTGCGCTAGAAACTTGAAACCGCCAGGCAAAGCTTTTTTTAGCGCCAGAAAAAGTGTCTCCCGTCGCGCTTTCATTTGTTGTGGCAATGCACGAACTATTAGCGAGCACATTTTGAACCAATTGACTGGCAGTAAAAGTATCATCTACGCGAATGGCTTGTGCTTGTGATAATGCACTAGCACAAGCCATTAAGAAGTAGAGGATTATTTTAAAAGTCGATTGCCGCATTTGGCAAAGATACTATAAATCTCTCTTTTGCAGTAAGCGGTAAGAGGCATATATGAACAGGAACGTCCATGCTAAAACTATCAGTACTGCTGTAGGTTCAACAGCGTAACTCTTGGTGTTTTCAACTCCTATTTGATTACCTAAATTTTTTACAACTGATAATCGTGTGATAGGTTCGATAATTAAATTAGACATAGATTGCAAAGGCAAAAATTGTGTAATTGCCGCAGCTGTATCACTTTTTGGAAAAATTTTAAAAGTAAGAATTCCGTTAATTAGTCCTTCGATAATATTCCAAACAAATAAAAATCCAAGTGCAAATGCAGATCTTTTTACTAAAATACCTAAGAACAAACAAAAGGAGAAAAAACCAATCAATTTTACAAAATAGGCTAACAGATATTCCATTTCAGAGAATACAATTCCTATTTCAGTGTAAGATGAAAAGCTAAACCCTAAAATTAATGACAATAAAAAGATAAAAATGGTGGACAAACCTGCAAATAAAACAACGGTCAAGAATTTGGATTGAATGAACTCTTTTTTACTCATTCCATCAATTAAATTTTGCTTTAAGGTACCGTAGCTGTATTCATTGGCCATCATAGAAACAATTACGATAGCCAAGAACAATTTTAAAATTGCAGCGATGTAAGTGTTGAGGTGCCAAATGTATGGGAAATTAAAAATACCCATTTCTGCCAAATGAAATTTAAAAATACCGATATCAAATTTGATGGAGGCAATTAATGCAATAAAAGTAAGTAGGATAAAATAGGTAAGTGTCAAAACCCTGCTAGCTTTGTTTTTCCATATTTTTTGTAATTCGATGGCAAGAAGTCTTTTCATAAGAGTAGTTTATATCGTAAACAAGCACACTTTTATGGAATGCAGTTGTTAAAAACGAGAATAATAAAAATTATTTTTGTCCGGTTAATGTTAAAAATTGTTCTTCGAGACTATTTTTTCTTTTTACCAAATGATTCAAAATAATTTGATTTTCAAATAAATATTGATTCAAATCTTTGGCTTCGAGAGGTGTTTTGAGATAAACCAAAACTTTTTCATTTTCGAGGCTGCATTTTTGAACAGCGCTGTGTTGATTGAGGATGTTTATAAGTGCTTGATTATCATTTGCTTGTAGTTCAAAAAAGCCTTCGTTAGCAGCCATGCCATCAACTAAACCAGTATACAAAACAAATCCATTGCGCAGCACCACTACATGAGTGCAAACTTTTTCTACTTCATCAAGTAGGTGAGAGGCAAGCAAAATGGTAGTTCCTTTAGCTGCAATTACTTTTATGATATCTCGTATTTGATGAATACCTTGAGGGTCAAGCCCGTTTGTAGGTTCATCAAGAATTAAAATTTCAGGGTCATTTAGCAAGGCTGATGCTATCGCTAAACGTTGTTTCATTCCTAACGAAAAGGTGCTAAATTTGCTATTTTTGCGGTCAATGAGTCCCACTAGTTCTAGTTTTTCTTGTACCTTCATGTAGTTGATGCCTTTTATTTTGCAAACCAATTCTAGGTTTTCTTGAGCTGTCATATAAGGGTAAAAGTTAGGTCTTTCAATGATAGCTCCTACTTTTTTTAATGCATCATGTGTAGGCATTGATCCGCCAAACCAGCTGTATTCACCTGAAGTTTTATTGACTACATTGAGCACAATACCAAGTGTTGTTGATTTTCCGCTGCCATTAGGGCCAAGGATTCCGTACACATTACCTTTTTGAATTGTAAACGAAACGTTTTTAAGCGCTTGAACTGCGCCGTATTGTTTATTGAGATTTTGGATAGAAAGAATAGGTATCAAGAGTTTCGCTATTTTTAGGTTTATAAATAGGACGAAACAATGATTGTTTTGTTACGGTTTATTTTAAAACTGATGTAAATCAATGATTTCCTGCATCAACTCTAGTTTTTTTACAGTGATTGGTTTATCAACATACAGCCGAACTACTGCATATTTTTTAGATTTTTCTATATCTGCGGGATCGATAGAAGATGTCATGATAAAAACGTGTACCTCTTTGAGTAATGGTAGCAACATGAATTCATCTAAAAATTGCCATCCATCCATCATTGGCATGTTAAGATCTAGCAAGATGATGTCCGGTAGGTCTGCTTTGTTTCGAACATTTTCCCTCAAATTTTCTAAGGCATTTAGCGCATTCGAAAAGGACTCAATTTGATCTGAAAAATTATTTTTTGCGAGCAAAATAGTCATTAGCCGCGCCGATAATTTGTCGTCATCAATAATGTATGTTAACTTATTTTTCATTAAAATAGATTTTGAAATTAGATCCTTTTCCTTCGGTACTCTCTACTTTAATTTTGCCATTCATGGCTTCAATTTGATTTTTCGTGATAAATAAGCCTATTCCTTTTGCGTCTTCATTGCCATGAAAGGTTTTGTACATCCCAAAAATCTTATGCCCATTTCTGTTTAAATTCAATCCCAAGCCGTTGTCTTTAAAAGATAATATGGTGTACTCATCATCTTTTTCAAAACTTATATGAAGTGTGGCAGGACGTACATCTGATCGGTACTTGATAGCGTTTGTAAATAAATTAAGCAAAATACTGTCTAAATAAGCAGGTATTGCCAGTATGGTTAAATTATCAGGAATGTTATCGGTAATAGTTATTTTGCTTTCTCGAATAGGAAGGCGCAAGGCCATTTTGGTTTTTTCAATTTGTTCTTTTAACAGAATAGATTTTTTTTCAATATTTGTTTTTTGTTGAATGGTAATAATTTCATTCAAATACTCGATCGATTCGGAGAGTTTTTGGGTACCCTCCTTAAACAAGTCGAAGTAAGATAATTTTTCGTTAATATCATCTGTGTTTTCAATGACGTCAACAACCATAGCCAAGTTGCTAGTGTGTGACCTGATATTATGCGAAACAATATGTGTAAAATTAAAAAGTTTGTTGTTTTGACTACTGGTTACTTCCAGTAAGTTTTTTAATTCTAATTGTTTCTCAATTCTCGAAGTAACATTTCGACCTACGGCAATAAAATTGACAAAATTATGTTGAGCATCAAATACAGTGTTGATGTTGAGTTCATACCAATATTTTTCGCCATTTTTCGCATAATTTAAAATCGTAATTTTAATGCTTTTTTTATTTTTAATGGCTTGACGGAGTTGTTCGGTAGCTTTCGGATCTGTTTCAGGTCCTTTTGAAAGGTAGCCTGGTTTTTGACCAAGAACTTCTTCCATACTTAAACCTGTTAAATCGAGGTACGCTTGATTTGCCCAAACAGCTATTCCGTTTTCATTTGCAATGACAATAGTATCTGAGGTTTCAGATGCTGCCAACGAAAGAAGATTAAGTTTTGTTTCTGCATTTTTTCTTTCACTAATGTCTCTTAGATAGCATACGAGGTAGGTTGTATTATCGACTTTAAATTTTTTGCCAGAAGCTATTTCAACAGGGATAAATCTTTTATCTTTCGTTTGAATTATAGTTTCGTTGACGGTATATTGGTCTTGTTTTAAACTAAATCTTAAGAAAAATCGAACATCTCTTTGAACATCCTCAGGAAAAACTTTCGAGTTGTGCATGCCTCTTAATTCTTCTAGGGTGTATCCTGTAAGCTCTTGTGTTCTTGGATTACAATCATTGATGATACCAGTAGCGGTGTCTATGATACAAATGGCATCATTGGCACTGGTGAATATAGAAGAAAATCGTTCAACAGAAATTTGAAGTTCGTTGATAAGATTTTGTTCGTTGGTAATATCCTGAAAAGTGCCGAGTAATGACAATGGTTTACCAGCATTCCATTCTACTTGACAGATACATTCTACGTAACGGATGTTATTTTTTGCCGTTACAATTTTGAATTTATCTGAAAAAGGGATGCCGTTTTCTATAGCATTTTTTAGATGATTGCTAATTCGGTCCCTATTATCACCCTCTGGATAAAACGAAAGTCCACCACCTATTACGGGTTGGTAATCTTCAGGAACCTCAAGGATTTTTTTTGTGACAGTATCCCAAAACATGGTATTAGTATCCAGATTCATTTTCCAGATTCCAATTTTAGCTGATTGTGCAGCCTTAAAATAGAGCTCAAGCTTATCTGTCATTCGTAGGTTTTAATAAATTTGGTTTTGGGGTGTTCAAAGATAAAATTAAATTTTGCGGTAAACTCATTTTTAACAGAAAATCATTTTTTGTGCCGTAAAAATCTTTTAGGGTTCATTACTTATGGCCTTTGCGCACAAATTTTTTCTTGTAGAATTGCGGTAAAAATTTATTTTTCTCTTTTAAACAAAATTTAAGCAGTGTTTCTAGGTTTTTTATTTTTAGGTGTACATCAATCATAATCATTTTTAGTTTTGTTGTAAATTTGTTTCAAATCCATCCTTTATGAGTGAGCCAATTATGGTTTTTAAAAAACCGTCTTATCCAGTAAATTCGGCGCTGTTAGAATACCTTGAACGTTTTGATCGTTTGTCTGAAGTATCTGTTTTTTATGATGACTTGCTGCGTTTTTCTGGCTCGGTTACTGTGTATGATAGAAATGATCAGGATACCTTGTGGATTAGAGTGTTTTACAGCGAATTTGAGCGCGAAGAAATTGATTTGAATTTAAAAAAAATCTATTCTTTGTTACACTCTGATGGAAATTTGAGTATCATCAAGTTTTTAAATATTGACTCTATTGATTATTGTACGTTTGGGAATTCAAAACCATTTCGAATCAAGGTTCGAAATATTCTAAACGACAACTACACGCATTTTTATGTCAAAAAAGCCGATGCATCACGTATTTATGGTTTAGAGTTAGAGCATATTTTATCTCCTGACAAAATCAATTTTTTGGTGTATAAAGATACACTCATTGAAGAGCATATTATGGGAATTCCCGGAGATGTTTTTATCAAAACCCTTTTGCAAGAGCGTTCTGAAACGGAAAAAGCGCAGATTGCCAAAGAGTTTGTGAAATTTAATGAGCGTTGCATGATTCGTTTGCTAGGTGACATGCGCTCCTATAATTATGTTATTGTTCCGATACATGATTTTGATCACGTGGTGTACAAAATTCGTGCAATTGATTTTGATCAACAATGTTACGAAGGCAATTTTAAAGTGTATCGTCCGCAATTTTTCAAGGAAAATTATCCGATGGTAAAATTAGTAAAAGACAAATTGCAAGAAAGTTCGATTGAGCAATACAAAGATGAAGAACGTGCCGTTTTGGCGAAACGAATTCTGTCAGCTGAAAACCGTATTAATCGTTTGCTCGAAATTATGGGCGAAGACGAATTAGCACCTGAGGCACATTTGCAGCAGCTCAAAATGGAATTGTATCGCTACACGAATGATATGAATTTTAAAAAAGCAAAATCAATGGGAACTGTTATGTCGGCTGCTTTTGAATTCATTATTCGGAATTTTAAAAACACCAATTTGTTTAAAAATAAAATGTAACGGATTTCCGTTTCTTAAATATAACAACCAAAATAAAGGTTAGATAAAAAAATCGAGTATGAAAAAACATTGGATACCAATTATAGCACTTCTTGCTGCAGCCTGTCAACAAGATTCAACTGTATTGCAAGAACAATACGAGTTTCCAAAAAAGTTAAAGGAAGTTTCAGGAATCACTTTTGATACCAAAGCGGACATGCTATGGGCGCTTGCCGACAGTGGAAACCCGAATAAGATTTATGGTTTAGATAAAAAAGGGTCAATTGCCAAGACCTGCGAAATTACCAATGCTACCAATACCGATTGGGAAGACATTACTCAAGATAAAGAGGGCAATATTTACATCGGTGATTTTGGAAATAACGATAATGAGCGCAAGGATTTGGTGATTTATAAAGTAGATCATTCGTCTTTAACGGATGGCGAAGCAAATGCAGCCTACGAAATTGCTTTTTATTATCCGGAGCAAAAGGAATTTCCACCTTCCAAGAAAGAACTTTTCTACGATGTGGAAGGTTTTTTTGAGCACCAAGGTTATTTTTATTTGTTTACCAAAAACCGTAGTAAAAATTTTGATGGCACATCTTTATTGTATCAAGTGCCGAACAAAGCCGGAACTCATGCGGCCGTATTGTTAGGTTCCTTAAAAACTTGCGACAATTACAATCATTGCGCAATAACAAGTGCTACAATAAGTCCTGACGGAACAAAAGTTGCTTTACTCACGCACGATAAACTAATTCTTTTGGAGGGTTATTCCAATGGGAATTTTTTAAACGGAACACAATCTAATTTAGAGCTTGGTCATTTTTCGCAAAAAGAATCGGCCGTTTTTATTGATGGTGAAACGATTCTCATTGCTGATGAAAAAGCGGGAAGCGATGGCGGAAAACTCTATAAAACTAGTTTAAAACTACTAAAATCCAAATCCTAAACCAAAAGCGATGCGCGCTGGCTCACCGTTGCTTTTAAAGTAGGTGAGTCTGGCCGTGAGCGCATTGAGTCCGTTCAGCCATACACCACCACCAATTGATTGATGCCATTTGTCTGATTGTTCTCCTTTCAGCCAAACGCGGCCGTAATCGTAGCCAGCCAAAACTCCAAAACTCATCGGGATGATACTGCGTTTAATTTTTCCGATGTTAAAACGTAAATCACTGCTTTGATAAAATGATTGGTTTCCTAAAAATCGTTCATTTCTAAAACCACGCAAATCGTAATCTCCGCCCAAAGTAGCAGCTTGATAAAACTCAAAGTTAGAGTTTAACACGTGTTTGGCTTTTACAATCGTAGCTAGTACAACCTTGCCTTTGGCATCAATTTTATGATTAAAATTCAGTTTACTTTCAATCGTTGGGAAATTACGCTTGCTATCTTCAAGGTTTGTTTTCCAGCTTCCGCTAATGCTAAATCCCATTCCCATTGAAGGAAATGCAGGTTCATCATAGTTTTCAAAACTATACTTGACCATTGCTCCCGCAAAATGCTGATTGGTAAAAACCTCTGGTCGCACTTGAGTTGAGTTTTCAATAAAGCGATCGGCAGTTTCTTCAACATTGATGCGTTCGTACACGGTTTGTAATTGAACTGTACCACCAAACAAGCCAATTTTTTTAAGCGACGGCATGACCTTTAAGATTCTAATTTTTACCCTATTGAAATCACGCCCAAGATCTTCCTCATTATTTCTAGTCTCGTTTCCATAACCAAAGTAATTGATAGAGAAGTTCGGACTTGTAAATCGTCCTTCGACATCGGCGTCCCATTTACCAAAAAGCTTTGGGAATTTACCGTTGTAAATGGCCTCATAACCACTAGTAGCAAAGTAATAGTTGGTTTTTAAAGTATGTTTTTGAGTGTACGGATTCTGTTTGTAATCGTTCACGATGTAACCCGTTACAATTCCTAGTTTGATGCCGTCATCAGGATTAAAACCGATATTGGGCAAGCCCGTAAAGTAATTGTAATTTGGTTTTTTGTAATTGTATAAATTGCTTTCATAATTATCCGTAATGCGCATGCTTGTTGCGGCATCAACTTGATAATTGTTGTTTTTACTTTTAAAATCGTGAATTTTTACGTTCTTGCCTTTTTCTACTTGGTAAGTATCCTCGTTTTGGCCACCAATTAAACGTATTTTTATTTTAGACGATGCCTTACCTGTAACTTGAAATTCGTCATCATCATCAAGACCATAAATCCATATTTTTTTGGTAGTATTGTCTGAAAATTGCTTGCTGTATTGCAGTTCATCACCTGACTTTTTCTTCCTAAAAACAGCGACTTCAACTTGATTTTTATTGTTTTTCCGAATTTCAAATCGATCTTTTTTATCCGTACCAACCAATAAAACGGTATGTTGTAACACTTTGTAATAAGTTTCAGCAGCAAGCAACAGTTGTTTTTTTCGTTTTCTGAGTTTTGCTTTAATAGATTCAATGGTGCCGTCTTGAACTTCTTTTGGTAAGGAATTAAAGGCTTTGTCTATAGCTTCATCTGTTAATTCGTTCTGAATGAAAGTGGCTTCTTGCATCCAATTTGCCAAAGTACTAGTTTTTAAAAAAGCCAAATCAAGCGGGTAGGCCTCGCGGCTCATAATTTTTACTTTTTTTAAATGGCCTTTGAACGTTTGCATGTGTCGCAACTGCACGTTATTCATCAATACAAATACCAAAGTGCCATCGTATTTGCTAAAAGCTTGATCTCGATCTCTAGGAATGGGTTTGTAAATTATTTTTTCACCCACAAGGTATTCGCCCCAGCGCCATTGGTCTTCGTGACGGTCCCAATCACCAATTAAAATATCAAACAAGCGCGCTCTGATATAGGCATTTTCATCAACGGCATATTTTTCGTCTTTTCGTACGTTCTTTAAAACATCATCAGTGCCTACAATTGCGGCAGGAGAACCAAAACTTTTTACGCCAAGTTGGCTGTCCGTTGGTCGTTCTTCAATCATGTAAAGTTCATCACCGTATTGTTCATTAAAATTTCCTAATGCTGGGTGCTTCGGGACATAAAACAATTTTGGATTGGTATGCGCTACTCCAATTGCTTCTGCCAAGTTTCCAACAGCAAACGGAGTATAAGGATGTGCAGTGGTGTAAAAGTCAGCGAGTAAACTTTCGGCATAAGTGTTTTCAAACTCATCTTGAATGAATTGTTTTTTAAAAGCCACAGCTTGCAGGAAGCGTGTTGTACTTTTTTTCATGCCGCGCATTACGTACTCGCGATCGTTACTGTCAAGTAAGCGCAAAGAGTTGGATTGGTGTCCGCCGCCAGCGCGTTTGGGCGTAAGTCCGCCTAAAAGTGTATCTAAGGTTGCTGTAGGCACAGTAATGGGTTGGCTATAATAGGTTCTGTAGTGTTTACCAAAGAAAAAACGGTATAAACTTGACTTTTTTGTTTGTGAGGCGCTATATATTTGAGTAGTTGTTTTTTTGGGAAAATTTTCAGCTAAACTTTTAATATCATAATCCTGCTTAGCTGTGCTGATTTGTTTTTCGAAAAGAAGTTTTTCTTGATGGTTTTCGATTCCGAAAAAAGCAACTTTCGAAGCTCCGTTTTCAAAAATAGACAACTTGGCAAAACCATTTTTCCCATATGAAAAATCGTTTGGAAAAACAGCCTTTGCGGCTTCATGTTTTGAGCCAGCGCCGCTAATGATTTGTTTGATATTGTCTTTTTCGAGGTATTGTAAATTGTGGTCGTGACCCGAAACAACAATAACATTTGCGTGACTTTGTAACAAGGTTTTTACTCTTTTTGTAAAAAGATCGTACGGTTTGTTTTGTAAATCTTGCGGACTTATTCCAGATGTTTTTCGGATTAAATTAATCAATGAGCCAATTATTGGTAATGGAATTTTCTTTTCGAGTGGGAACAACTGTTTTTGCAAAGAAAATTGTCCGCCATGTGATCCGTTGCTCATCAGTGGATGGTGTACCGCTAGGACGACTGTTTTGTCTTGATTTTTCACCAAAATGCTTTCTAGTTCCGTAAAAAAATCTTCACGTGTTTTGATGCTGCATTCATCGTTTATGGTGGGATGCTTATCCCAATTTTCTAAAAACCATTGGCTGTCAATGGTAACTAAAGTCAGGTTGTCGTTCAGTTCTAAGTCTTCAATAGCACAACTTTTACTTGGTAAAAAAGATTTTTTATCATTCAAGAAATTGGTAACAAATTGAGCTTGACGTTCTAATCCTTTTAAACCGCTGTACCAATCGTGATTACCCGGAATAAAGATGGTTGATCCCTTAAAGTTTTTAGACAAAACGAGTTGTTTGGTCAGTTTGTCCTCGGCAATCAATCGTTCATTTGTAAATTCATGATCGGGCAAGCCTTTCGGGTAAATGTTATCGCCCAAAAATAGCAAAGTACTTTTTTTAGGTGTTTTTGAAAGTTGTTTTTGAAGTAATTGTAGCGTTTCTTGCGCTCGTTTTTCGTTGGCATTTCCTGCATCACCAATTAAAAAAAAGGTATGGGCAATTTTTGAACTATCAACTACGTTTTGAGTTGGGTTTTTGCTGTTTTTGCCATATTGCGCATGATAAGTAGCACACGATTGCATAATGAATATCAGCACAATTAAAAAAAGAACTCGTTTAATCAAAGCTTTAAAACGGCTATCTGAAAATAATTTCATAATTTAGTTGAGTAAAAATACATCCATGAATTTAATAGAACAAGCCAAAGAATTCGTAGAAAAACAGTTCAAAGATAAACTTTCTAATTCATATACCTATCATAATATCAGCCATACAAAAGATGTTGTGGCCGCTGTTGAAATTATTGCTGCACATGAAGGTGTAACGGAGAAAGAGCTTGAAATGTTGCTTCTTGCTGCTTGGTTTCATGATATGGGTTACATCGATGGCTGTCAAAAACACGAAGAGAGTAGTGTAGTGTTTTTAAAGGAGTTTTTAGCCACACAACCCAACGCGGTTGCTTACCAAGAACAAGTTGCACAACTCATCATGACGACGGTTTACAGCTATGAGCCTCAAAATAAATTAGAAAAAATTATTAAGGATGCCGATTATTACCATTTGTCAAAACGAGAGTATGTAGATTCTTGCGGAGCATTGCGCGCGGAATGGCGTAATTTAGATCAAAAAACATTTTCGGATGCAGAGTGGTGGCAAGAAAATTTAAACTTTCTTACCAACAAACACCAATATTACACCACATTTGCCATTGCCAATTGGCAACCCCTTAAAGATAAAAACAAAAAACGATTGCAAAAGAAAATTGATAAATTGAAAACAAAATCAAAAGAGGAAATAGTGGTTACTGAAAATCGTAAAAAAGAAGAAAAACCAGATAGAGCTGTTGATACTTTGTTTAGAGTTACGCTCAACAATCATACTACATTGAGCGGGATTGCGGATAGTAAAGCCAATATTTTACTATCTGTAAATGCTATTATTATTTCGATCGCGCTTTCTATTTTGATTCCAAAGTTAGATAGTCCCAAAAATGTGCATTTGATGATCCCAACATTCATCATGTTGATGTCAAGTGTTACTACAATCATTTTTGCCATTTTATCAACACGACCAAAGGTGACGAAAGGCGTTTTTTCACGCCAAGATATTGAGAATCAAAAAGTCAATTTACTTTTTTTTGGGAATTTTTATAAAATGCCACTCGAAGAGTACCAATGGGCAATGAACGAGATGATGAAAGACAAGGATTATTTATACAATTCAATGATTAAAGATTTGTATTATTTGGGCGTAGTGCTCGAAAAAAAATACCGTCTTTTGCGTTTGACCTACAATTTTTTCATGATCGGAATTATTGTCTCCGTAATTGCATTTGTCATTGCTTTTAAAATGGCATAACATTATTGAATTTCGTCAAGTAAATCTTGGTAGGAATACAATTTCTCCAAAGGTGATGATATGTTGTTGCATACTTTGACACGAATGGCGCGCAAGCCAGAAACTCCTTGTAAATCTTCTACTTCAAACTGTTCAATTGTAGGTTCGAGTATTTTTTTGAATTGTAAAAATTTGATGTAATTTAGGTATTCTTGTTCCTCGTTATTGTGCGAATACACAATTGTAATTTTTTCTTGTCCTGTGATGCGTTCTTTTTTGTTTTTGATGTGTGCTTTGTCAATTCGTTTTTTGACTACCTCATAGCGTGCGTTGTAGGTACCGTCAACATCAAAACGCTTTTCGTCCATTCGAAAACGAATAGAAATTGGTGAACTAAACACCAATATCAAAGCAGTTACATCCAGTTCATAAGGTAATGAAAACTTAAGTTGGTTATGCTCCATAACCATTTCGCACAAGGTTTGTAATTGCCATAGTCTCAAATTATGCAGATACAAATTTTCGAAATTTTTGGTTGGTGCAATAGAGGCGCCAATGTATAAATTGTGTTCTACGCCATCCGTTTTAAAACGCTCGTAGTAGTGTGGAAAAATTTTCTGCGCTTCTGCTTGTTTAGCATCCAATAATGAAGCTAGTTTTTTATTAACGATGGAAAGCGCATTGTCAAACTTTTTTCGGGAGTGGTAAAACAGTCCTGATTTTTCGTCCAAACTCTCAAAATAATTATTGACCTCTATTTGCGTAGCCTCGTTAAATTCGGTTGTTTTTAAAATAGGATGAATCTCATTTTCAATATAATGCTGAATTTGCTGCTCTGTATCTGCTTTAAAGGGCTGATCCAGTTCGGAAATCAGGGTTTTCAGTTCAAATTTTCGTTGTTCTACGAGTACCAAATTAGTATTGGAATTATCGTTGCTAAACAAGTTGATGAGTGACTGTATTTGGTTTTTTAAATCATCAGTTACTGTTTTATTGCGATGTTCTGATGAGCCTTTAATGTCAATTTGGCCGTATAGCGGATACACTTCTTTGAAAACAATTTCTTTAAAAATGTAATCGCGTGTTTGTAATTGCACGTACTTGAGCGCTTCTTTTCTGAATTTCCAATACACACTTTGATGAATAGCGGTGTATTCACGCTGAATAACCGCTTCAATTTGGTTTTGCATATCAATATTGTAACGTTCCACGGTATCAATTAAATACGGCAAAATCAAATCTAGTTTACTAGCATTGATACTGTTTAAAGCGCGCGCATTTGCTGAAACAAGTTCTAGTACACCAAGTAATGCTCCGTTTTTTACAATAGGTGCAAAAACACAACTCTGAATATTTTGGGATAATAAGTGTTGTCCTAATTGTTCATTTCCAGGTATTTGACTAAAATTTAAAACATTAGAAATAGATACAATTTGATTATTGGACAACAAATTCTCGAATGAACAGCCCAAAAAGCCATCTTGACAAGCTATTTCCTGCTGTTCATTTAGTATAAAACTATGTAAGCTACTGTCGTTGATGGTAGGCTTTATAAATTGGTCTTCTTCCGCATTGTACAAAAGGATACCAACCCGCAAGTCGGCAATTTTAAAAATAGATCTAAAGATTGACTCAGAATTTTCCTGAATTGCAATTTGTTCTTTATCAGGTTTTAAAAGATTACTTTTTAGTTTTGATATCGAACTTTCTGTTGTTGCATCGAACAAAATGGCAATGCCAAATCCTTTTAAAATCCAACTTTCCACTGGGAATTTTTCTTTCCACAAGGCGATATTATCAAAATTATCCATCAGTAAATCAATGTCTTCAGGAGTAATTTCAGGTGCTGAATCTGTTGGTAATATTTCTAAAAAATCAGCATTGTACAAAATTCGGTATTGGTTCATGATTCCTTTTTTATTCGGAATTTCATAAAACAAAGGCTTGTTAAAATCAATTTGCTGACCGTAAATTTCGTTTAATATGAGCGTACAACTCATCACGTAAAATTGATCGGCATCAAAATCTTTTATGGCAATATCAAATAAAACACCAGCTTCGTCAACAATTTTTTTAAAGCGTTCGGTGTAATTAAAAGTAAAATTTTGAAACGGAATG
>CAZMHK010000081.1:0-13741 GCA_964566045.1 uncultured Flavobacterium sp. | reverse complement strand
TATCTTGGACTAAGAAAATCAAACACCCATCTGAATTTGTAAATGTTGGTGAAAAACTAGATGTAGTTGTATTGGAATTGGATGTTGAAGGACGTAAATTATCTTTAGGTCACAAACAAACTACTGCTAACCCTTGGGATCAATACGAAGATTCATTCGCTGTAGGAACTATCCACAATGGTGAAATCTCTGAAATCGTTGACAAAGGAGCTACTGTAGAATTCGGAGATGATATCGTTGCTTTCATTCCTACTCGTCACCTTGAAAAAGAAGACGGAAAGAAATTGAAAAAAGGTGATACTGCTGATTTCAAAGTAATCGAATTCAACAAAGAATTCAAAAGAGTAGTTGCATCTCATACTGCTATCTTCCGTGAAGAAGAAGAGAAAAATGTGAAATCAGCTTCAGAAAACAATTCAGGTTCATCTACTAATGCACCAGCTGCAACTTTAGGAGATAACAATGATATGTTAGCTGCATTGAAAGCTAAAATGGAAAAATCAGAGAAAAAATAATTCTCCGTTTTTTTTAAAATAGAAAGTCCCACAGCAATGTGGGACTTTTTTTGTGCTTAAATTTTTCTAGGAGCTTTGTCCTGCTATTCGCTGCAATCTTTTATAAAGCTTCTAGTCAGAGGCTAAAATTTTTATAAAAGGATTTACGCTGCTATCAGGGCTAGGAAATTCGATTACAGTTGATAAATTTTTAATAAATTTCAGCCTATTTTATAATCATCCAACTTTAAAATTTACTCAGACCATTAGCAATTTACATTCGTGTGAATCTGTGTAATTTGTGTTTTTTTTTTTTTTTTTTTTTTTTTTTATTTTATTTTTTTTTTTTTTTTCTTTGTTTTTTTTTGTTGTTAATAATTTGTTTTTTTTGGTTGTAAAATCATTGAGGATGATAAATGTTCCAATTTTTGTAATTGCTATTTCATCCAGAATATCGACTAAGTTTTTAAAATTAGATTTTTTACTCGGTTTTATGATTACAATTGGTCCTCTTGAAGGATCACCGTAATATTCTTGAATTAAACGTTTTTTATTTTGTAATTCTTTTCGAATTCCAATTTCGTCGTAAGAGAATGTTTTGGGTTTTTCAGTAGCGTAGCCTAAAAGTCCATGATAGCTTACTAACTTGTTGTTATCGTCGAGTAAAATGGTTATCGTGCGAATTTCTGTACTCGCCCCACAAATTATTCTGCTATCCCACTCTGGATTCTTATCAGGTAAACCCATACTCAAACTTTTTGGCTTTGCTAAATCAATAGTAACCATAAAAAATACAATTAAAAGAAAAGATACGCTAACCATGGCGGTGAGGTCGACTCTTGATTCTAGTTTTTTGCTTCTAATTTTTAGAGGTAGGTTTTTCATAGCTTAAAATTTTATATTCTAATTTAGTAAAAATTAGTTTACGTATGTTAAAAAAGTGAGAATTAATTTTTTATGATTTATGCATGTAGGTTTTTGTTCGTATGCTGTATTTAATAATTTGATTGCAATTGTTTGTTTTTGAAAGTCTCTGAAATGTTGTATTTCATGGAAAACAACAAAAAAGGCTGTCTTTAAATCTAGACAGCCTCTTACTAATTATTGTTATTGGTTTTTTATAGAAACTCACCGTGTTGTGTAATGTCAAGTCCAAGTTCTTCTTTTTCTTCGCTTACTCTAAGTGGAGTAATTTTATTTACAATGAAAAACAAAGCGTATGAAGCAGTAAATGCAAAAACAGATACAATAACAAGAGCTGTTAGTTGATTTAGAAATAAAGTGGCATCTCCAAAAATAAGTCCTTGGTTATCACCAACTACTGAGTTGATTGATTTTGATGCAAAAACTCCTGTAAGAAGCATTCCTACCATTCCGCCTACACCATGACAAGCAAATACATCCAAAGCATCGTCAATTTTACCTTTATGGAAAGCTCTCACAACAAGATTACTTACAATACTTGCAAAGGCCCCGATGAAAATTCCGTGTGAAATACTAACGAATCCAGCTGCTGGAGTAATAGCTACCAAACCTACAACTACACCAATACAAGCGCCCATTGCCGATAATTTTTGTCCAAGAATTTTGTCAAGAAATACCCATGCCATTCCCGCAGCAGCAGCTGCAACAGTAGTAGTTCCTAATGCTTGAACTGCTAAGCCGTTAGAACCTAAAGCTGATCCAGCATTAAAACCAAACCATCCAAACCATAACAAACCTGTTCCCAATAACACATAAGTGATACGGGCAGGATTAGGTTTTTGCGCTTTTCTTTTTCCTAAAAAAATGGCTCCTGCCAATGCAGCCCAACCTGCACTCATGTGTACAACTGTTCCACCAGCAAAATCTAATACTCCCATTTTAAAGAATATCCCATCAGGATGCCAAGTCATGTGCGCTAAAGGAGTATATATTAATAATATGAACAAAACCATGAATAAAAGGTATGCCCAAAAACGGATTCTTTCTGCAAATGCACCTGTGATTAAAGCGGGTGTAATTATAGCAAACTTCGCCTGAAACAAAGCAAATAATAAGAAAGGTATTGTAGGAGCAAGACTCCAAGCGGTATTTGTGCCTACGCCTTGAAACATTAAATTTGGTAGTGGATTACCGATAATTCCGTTAACTGTTGGGCCAAATGACAAACCAAAGGCAATTACAACCCATAAGACAGTTACGATTATCATAGCCATAAAACTTTGCAGCATGGTACTAATTACATTTTTTTTGCCAACCATTCCTCCGTAAAAAAAACCTAATCCAGGAGTCATTATTAAAACAAGTGCTGTTGCTACAATCATCCAAGCGGTATCTCCTGTATCAAATTTTACGGGTTCAGTAGGAGCGGGACTATCAATTATAAAATAATTTGAAAAAAGGGTCAGTAGCAAAATGGCGATTAAAATCACACTTAAAATAATTTTTCTCATAGTTGTTTGTTTTAAATTTTGATAAAAGTATAAAAATCATCATTACACCCTATAAAAAAATATAGTTACTATTAAATTTTTATCATTTTTACATTAGCACCCCTATTTTTTTATAGGTATATGATTATTGAATCATTAATTTTGTAATTTGTTAAAATAAGGTTAACGCTTTAATGGATACTAATTACAATTGAGGTCTTACCTATAGATTAGTCACTATAGATTTAGTAAGCAAATGCACTGCATAAAAAAAGCGCCATTCGATTTGACTCGAATAGCGCTTTGATGTTGAATTCAAAAGTACTTATTTTAAAGTATGCTTGCTCAAAATTTTATAGACTTCATTAATATTATTGCCGCCTTTTCCAAATTGTTTTGTAATAGGTGCGTTATCATGATTTAGCCAAATTTTTAGCTCTGCATCCATATCTAAAATTCCAGCACTTTCTTTTGAGAACTTTTTAATGCTAGAGTAAGGAATCGTTAGATAGTCTACCTTGGTACCTACAAGTTGTTTTTCGACCAATATCAGTCGCTTGTTTGTAAACAAAAAGAGATCTTTGATAAGCTTGTATGCTTTTTCAATATGTTCTCCATCGATCAAGATGGGCTCAAACTCAGCCGAAATTTTTTCGATATCAACTTCTGAGGCATTTCCTAAAATTGCATTAAATAGTCCCATTTTTATTTATTTTTGATTGTATTTTGTTTTGTAACGCTCGTTTAATCGTGTTTGGTGTGTTTCTAAACTAATAGCTCTTCCTTGAATAAAGGCGTTGGTTAGTTTATTTGTTCTCATATCCAAAGCATCTCCTTCTGAAATAAATAAAGTCGCGTCTTTACCTTGTGTTAAGGTACCACATTGTTCATCAATACCCAAAATTTTAGCAGTATTTGAAGTAATTAATTGTAATGCTGTTTCTTTATCTAAACCATAAGCGGCACAAGTACCAGCAAGGAATGGTAGGTTTCTGGTGTTCATTCTTTCGTGTGAACCACTGTTTTCTAACCCCACTAAAACTCCTTTTTCGGTTAATAGTCTTGCGTTTTTATAAGGTAAATCAACATCGTGATCATCGTTTTCAGGCATGTCATGCACGCGCTTCAACAATACACCTACGTTGTTTTTTTGCAATAATTCAGCTGCTTTATAGGCTTCGTAACCTCCAACAATTGCCATTTTTTTAATTCCGTTTTGTTTGGCAAATTGTACTGCATCGATGATTTGTTTTTCTTCGTTAGCGTGAATGTATAAGGTTTGCGTACCATCAAATAGTCCTTTTGTAGATTCTAATACCAAATTTCTTTCCTTGGCCGTATCACCCAAATAGGCTTTTGCATTGGTGAAAAAAGAATTTAGGTCATTTACTTGTTTTGGATAATCTTTATTGGCCTCAATTGCTCCTGGCTCAGCCCACCAACCGCTTCTTCTAAAAGTAGATGGAAAATTCAAGTGCATTCCATCGTTTTCCTTTACCAAAGCATCTTGCCAATGCCAAGCATCCAATTGTACAATTGAAGATGAGCCTGAAATGATTCCACCTCTTGGCGTAATTTGAGCCATTAAAATTCCGTTTGGTCGTACGGTTTCTATTACTTTCGAATCAGCTGTGTAAGCAATAATACTGCGAACATTTGGATTCATACTTCCAATTTCGCTTTCGTCATCCGATGATTTTACGGCATCAATTTCAACTAAACCTAGTGTAGAGTTGGGTGCAATAAAGCCAGGATATACGTGTTTGCCTCCCGCGTTTATTGTTGTATCATAAGCATCTGCTCCCAAGCGGATTGTTTTTGCATCGGCAATTAGCGTTATTTTACCATCTTTAAAACCAATGGCGCTGTTTTCAATAACAGTTCCATCACCGATGTGTGCCGTTGCATTCAAGATCAAAACAGACTTGGTTTGCTTATTGGCTGGAGTTTGTTGCGCTTGCAAAAGAGTAGATGCACCAAGCATCAAGGTTGCAAGCATTATTTTTTTATAGTTCATAATTTTAAGTTTTAGAATTGAATCGAGCATTGCTACCCTTTTAAAGAAATCTATTGTGCTACTAACTACAATTCTTCAAGAGAATCGCAGTGGTATTCTACTTTTTCTTTCTTTTTAGCAGGTTGTGTGCTCATTCCTTTGTTTTTCTCTTGCAATAATTGACCAATCAATTCGCTTCTCTCTTTAGTAATTGCTTTTCTTTGTTCTTCGTCTTTTTGAATATCATAATACACTACACCTTCAATTAAAGTTTTTTCTGCTTTGGCGTAAATCGATAACGGATTGGTGTTCCATAACACGATATCGGCATCTTTTCCTGTTTTGATACTTCCTACTTTATCATCAATGTGTAATAATTTTGCAGGGTTTAAGGTTACAAATTTCCAAGCATCTTCTTCAGATACATTGCCGTACTTAACTGCTT
This sequence comes from uncultured Flavobacterium sp., assembly GCA_964566045.1. Taxonomy (GTDB): domain Bacteria; phylum Bacteroidota; class Bacteroidia; order Flavobacteriales; family Flavobacteriaceae; genus Flavobacterium. The sequence continues at coordinate 8,392 of CAZMHK010000081.1, read as the reverse complement.
TTGCAGCTTCTTGGTTCAATCTTCTTGACATTTCGGCATCATCTGAGTTGTAAGCTACAACCAATCCAGCATTGTGCATGATAGGTCCGTTGAACGGAATAGCATCATTCACCTCAAATTTGTAAGCCCACCAATCAGAGAAAGTAGAAGCCCCAACACCATGTTCTTTCATTTTGTCGGCAACTTTGTATCCCTCTAAAATATGCGTATATGTATTTACTCTAAAGTTGAATTTCTCAGCAACCTTCATCAACATCAAAATTTCAGACTGTACATAAGAGTGACAAGAAATAAAACGCTCTTTGTTTAAAATTTCAGCTAAGGTTTGTAACTCTAAATCTACGCGAGGAGCTTTTCCTTTTTTGTTGCTTGAATTGTATGCTTTCCAAGCAGTATCATAATCTTTTGCTCGTTGAAAGTAATCTGTGAAAACTTGTTCAACTCCCATTCTACTTTGTGGGAAACGAGTTGGGTTTACATTACCCCAGTTCGATTGTTTAACGTTTTCACCAAGTGCAAATTTGATAAAGCCTGGTTGGTTTTTATATAACATTTCATCTGCAGCAGCACCCCATTTCCATTTTACAATGGCAGAGCGACCACCAATAGGGTTTGCTGATCCGTGAAGCAATTGCGAAGTAGTTACTCCACCAGCTAATTCTCTATAAATATTGACATCCTCTGAGTTTACCACGTCTTGAATAGTTACCTCGGCGCTAGAGTTGTGACCGCCTTCGTTTACCCCATTGGAAATTGCAATATGCGAGTGCTCGTCGATAATTCCGCTAGTAAGGTGTTTTCCTTTTGCATCAACAATAGTAGCGCTTGCATCAGAAAGATTTTTTCCAACGGCAGCAATTTTACCATTTTTAACAAGTACATCTGTTTCTTCAAGAATACCTTCTTTTTCGTTCGTCCAAACAGTTGCATTTTTGAATAAAAGGGTAGTTGCTGTTAGTTTTTTTGCGTTTCCGTAAGCAATGTTAGGGTAAGTAACCGGCATTACTGCTGGTCCTTTTTCTACTTTTGAAGAATCTATTGCTTTTGCAAAAGCGGCCGTTTTTACAGCAGCCCATTTCAATTCTGATCCGTCAAACAAAACCGCTTTTCCAGATAAATTATCGGTATTGTCGACATAACCAATTAATCTGGTAAAGTTTGTTTTGGTTGAATCTAGTGGTTTTACAACTGTAGAAACCCAATTGTTTGTGAATGTCAATTTTGAATTCACTTTTTTAGAATCAGTTGTTGTAATTTCTGATTTAGGAGCGTTGATTTCTCCGTTGATTTTCCATTTGAATTTTTCATTTCCAATGGTTAAATCGTAGTTTCCTCTGATATCTTTGGTGTTTAAATCGTTGATTACGAATTTATTTCCTTGTACCCAGTTTTCATACATTACCGTCTTAGCGTCAAATATTGCTCCTGATGTAATCACGAAATTGGCTAAACTTCCATTTTTTAAAGACCCTACTTCATTACTTTTCCCTAAAAGTGCTGCAGGAACGGTAGTTAGTGCCTCTAAAGCTTTAGTACTATCAAAACCGTATTGGATGGCTTTGATTAGATTTGTTCTGAAATCTTCAATTTTTTTCAATTTATCAGTGGTCAAAGCAAAAACAACTCCGTTATCTGACAATACTTTTAAATTGGTTGGTGCTTGATTCCAAAATCTCAAATCTTTTAACTCCATTTGGTTGGCTTGATTCGGGTCGGATACATCATAAGCCTCAGGAAAGTTGATTGGGATAATGAATTTAGAATTGGTTTGTTTAATTTCTTCAATACGTTCAAATTCGTTACCGCTTCCTTTAAGGATGTAGTTAAGGCCGAATTCTTTTGCAATTTTGGCAGCACGTAAACTATTTAGTTTATCTTCGGTAGTAAAAACTTGAACTAATTTTTCATTTTTAGCCAAAGCCTCTAAAGATAAATCCGTTGTTTTTGAATTTCCTTTTTTGTACCAATCTAGATCATGATACATTTGACGCAATAAAGCCATCATTCCCATCAATGAACTTGGGTAAGATTGTGCTGTAGTTACACTTCTTGAAAAAGCAAAATGATTTGTTAATTTATCTGTTAGCAATTGATTGCTACTATCAAAATTATTTAATGCAACTAGAGTTCCTGTACCGCGAGCAATACCGTCAGGAACGTGAGTTCCTACAACGCCAAAACCTGCTTTAAGGAATTCCTCCGCCTTGGCTTGGTCGTATTTAAAGGCTTGGTAAGCATTTTGTTCTGATTTGATGTTTTCATTCCAATAATAACCCACGCGTTTGGTATCATATAATGAACCGCGACCTCCACTTGTTGTAGGTTTTGGTTTTTCTACTCCAAAGCTGGTGTACAAATCAATAAAGGATGGGTAAATCGATTTTCCATTTAAATCCACTGTCGTGCAATTTTTTGGAATAGCAATGTTAGTTCCCGCATTTACTACTTTTCCGTTTTGGATTAATAAGGTTCCTTTCTGGATAATTTGTGTGGGTGTCACATAAATAGTAGCATTGGTAAATGCAGTAAAATGATTGGTCTTGTTCGGGATACTTTCGTTGTTTGGAAAGTATTCCTGAGCATAGGATTTTGGCATGAAGATGCTCAAAATCAGCAGTAATACAATTTTTTTCATAGTTTAGTTTCTAATTAGTTCTTAAAAGTAAAAAAATGTTAATATTTCACCTTGTTTATTTCTGATTTTAACATTTATTTTTGATAGTTATTCTATGAATTTGAAGTGTTTTTAATAAAATATTACTGTAAAAGGCAATCATTTTTATCTTTTCTGCAATAATTGACATTATCTGTAAGATTTGTAGGTATAATTTGAAAATTTTATTATTTTTAAAAATAAAATAGTGATTGTATGCTAGTTAAAGTTTTTGGGAGTGCTGTTTTTGGAGTCGAAGCGACAACCATAACCGTCGAAGTTAACATGGATAAAGGGATTGGCTATCATCTAGTAGGATTGCCTGATAATGCCATCAAAGAAAGTAGCTACCGCATCGCCGCTGCGCTTAAAAATAACGGATTTGCCATGCCTGGAAAAAAAATCACAATCAATATGGCTCCTGCTGATTTGCGTAAAGAAGGTTCTGCTTATGATTTAACTTTGACGATGGGTATTCTTGTGGCCTCTGGGCAAATTCAAGCCGATGCTTTGTCAGAGTACATTATAATGGGCGAATTGTCACTAGATGGAAGTTTGCAACCTATTCGCGGTGCTCTGCCTATTGCAATTAAAGCGAAAGAAGAGGGTTTTAAAGGTTTTTTTCTGCCAAAGCAAAATGTAAAAGAAGCTGCAATTGTTGCAGGTTTAGATGTCTATGGTGTTGAAAACGTGCAAGAAGTAATTGATTTTTTTGAAGGCAAGGGTACTTTGGAACCTACAAAAATAGATACACGAGCTGAGTTTTATAAAACTTTAGATTTTCCTGAGTTTGATTTTTCGGATGTGAAAGGGCAGGAGAGTATTAAGCGATGTATGGAAATTGCAGCAGCCGGTGGACACAATATCATTTTAATAGGTCCGCCTGGAGCAGGAAAAACCATGTTAGCCAAACGCTTGCCGAGTATATTGCCACCGATGACTTTGCGGGAAGCGCTTGAAACTACCAAAATTCATAGTGTAGCGGGAAAGTTAAAAGAAGTAGGCTTGATGAATCAAAGACCATTTAGGAGTCCGCACCACACGATTTCAAATGTAGCCTTGGTGGGCGGAGGCAGTTATCCGCAGCCGGGTGAAATATCAATGGCACACAACGGTGTATTGTTTTTGGATGAGTTACCTGAGTTTAAACGAGATGTTTTAGAGGTGATGCGACAGCCACTTGAGGATCGAGAAGTAACTATTTCACGAGCTAAATTCACCGTAACCTATCCGTCTTCTTTTATGTTGGTGGCGAGTATGAACCCGAGTCCGAGCGGATTTTTTAACGATCCTGACGCGCCACAGACTTCTTCCCCGCATGAAATGCAACGGTATTTGAGTAAAATTTCAGGGCCTTTATTGGACCGCATTGATATTCATATTGAAGTAACTCCGGTTCCTTTCGACAAATTATCAGATGATCGCAAGGCAGAAAGTAGTGTTTCCATTAGGGAACGTGTTACTGCAGCTAGAGAAATTCAAACGCGTCGTTTTGAACAAATGGACCACATTCATTATAATGCTCAAATGAATACCAAACACATTCGAGAATATTGTGTGCTTGATGATAGTTCTAAACTATTATTAAAAACAGCGATGGAGCGGTTGAACTTGTCGGCACGAGCGTATGATCGGATTTTGAAAGTAGCACGAACGATAGCTGATTTGGATGCGGCTCCCAATGTTTTGGCTATGCATATTACAGAGGCTATTCAGTACCGAAGTTTGGACCGCGATGGGTGGTTGGGCTAACTCTACTATGGTGTCTTTGAAAATTGGTAGCATAAATTCAAAAAAAAAACTACTCTCGTGAATGAAAGTAGTTTTAATATTTGTTTTGAAAGATATACGTGATTTGTAGCCCCGATTGAAGTGTAAATCCTAAGATTTTTTTTTCGGGAGATTGCAACGGAAAGCGGGACAATTTAGGATCTAAAATGAGATTTTCTGCTCCTAAAACAGCAAATATTAGTTAGGTGAACGTCTTTCGTTATTTTGTTTTGGTCTTCTTGGGCCAAAGCTATTTGGGCTTGTACGCTTACTAGCATCAGCTTTAGGTTGCTTTGGTGTGGAATTGCGTTGTGGTCTGCCTTGCCCCTGTTTGATAGGAGCGGTAGATGCGTTTGGGTCGGCCTCAAAACCAGGAATCTGCTCTTTAGGCAAGCGTAATCCAATTAGTTTTTCGATATCTCTTAAAAATTGTGTTTCGTCAGGGCTAAACAATGAAATGGCCTCGCCGCTGGCACCCGCGCGACCTGTACGACCAATGCGGTGTACGTAATCCTCAGGAATATTTGGCAATTCAAAGTTAACCACGTGCGGTAATAATGGAATATCGAGTCCTCTTGCAGCAATATCGGTTGCCACAAGTACGGCTACAGTTCCTTTTTTAAAGCCGTCTAAAGCTTTTGTGCGTGCGCCTTGTCCTTTGTTTCCATGGATGGCAGCAGCTACAATTCCGACTTTGTTCATACTCTCACACAGTTTATTGGCGCCTTGTTTAGTGCGCGTAAAAACGAGTGTTTGTTTCCAATTACCCTCCGAAATCAATTTGATAATTAATTCGGTTTTTTTCTCTTTAGCTGCAGGATATATTTTTTGAGCAATAGCTTCAACAGTTGTGTTTTCAGGAGTTGCCTCAACATGAACGGGTTGGTGTAAAATGCCCATTGCTAGTTTTTTGATATCTGGAGAAAACGTGGCTGAGAATAATAAGTTTTGTCTTTTGGCAGGAATGATTTTTAAAATTCGCTCGATGTCTCTTAGAAATCCCATGTCGAGCATGCGGTCAGCTTCATCGAGTACAAGGATTTCAATTTTATTTAAGCTTATTAAACCTTGGTTTTGTAAATCGATCAATCTTCCTGGTGTTGCAACCAGAATATCAACGCCTTGACGTAATTGTGTTACTTGCGGATTTTGATTGACGCCACCAAAAATTACAGCACTTTTTAAGTCTAAAAAGATGCTATATTCTTTAATGTTTGCTAAAATTTGAGCTGCTAGTTCGCGAGTTGGCGTAAGTATTAGAGCTCTAATTGGGCGGTTGCGGAGTTGTACTCCTTGAGCGAGTGTATGTAAAATTGGCAATGTAAATCCAGCTGTTTTTCCGGTACCGGTTTGAGCTGAGGCTAAAACATCTTTTCCGTCTAAAATGGGTGGTATTGCTTTTTGTTGTATTGGTGAAGGGGTAGTGTAACCTTTTTTGCTGATGGCTTTTAGTAACTCATCAGATAATCCTAACGATTTGAATGACATATATGGTGTTTACGAAGCAAGTAAATAAAAAAATGCTTCTTTTAATTGTGCGCGAAGGTACTGCTAATTTTTTGATATGCTGGATTATAGTATGTATTGTTTGTTTTTTGTAAGTTTTTAGTTGTTTTACTAGTGTTTATGAAAATAAATAGAGCAGTTTTTCATTTTTAGCGAGCTAGTATTTTTATCATCTTTGAAGTTCAGAATGAATTGTTTTTTACGATAAGATATTCTTTAATTGAATTTGCTCAGCAACAAGCTGAGTTAGATACCACAAAAAAAAGAGGCCATTGGCCTCTTTAAGTATTTGAATTGCAGTTATTTCAATTGTTGGTTTTTTTACTCTTTAATCGTTTTACTTGTAGATTTTATCATACAAGTCGGCATATTTTTGCAAAACAATTTTGCGTTTGAGTTTGAGAGTAGGAGTTAGTTCACCTCCATCAATTGACCAAACATTTGGAGTTAGTTCAAAACGCTTGATTTTTTCCCAATTACCAAACTTTTGGTTAATGGTATCCACTTCTTCTTGAATGCGATCAATTACCTTTTGGTTAGTAATAATTTCTTCATTGGTTTTTCCAATCTCAATTTTGTGAATTTTTGCCCATTCATTTAAAAATTCAAAACTAGGTTGAATGAAGGCTGCAGGCATTTTTTGACCGTCACCAATAACCATGATTTGCTCAATGAATCGTGATTGCTTTAGGGTGTTTTCTAGAGATTGTGGTGCGATGTATTTTCCTCCAGAGGTTTTAAACATTTCTTTTTTTCTATCAGTAATTTTTAAGAAGCCTTCTTTGTCAAACTCACCTATGTCTCCCGTATGGAAATAGCCATCTACTATCACTTCGTTGGTTAATTTTTCATCTTTGTAATAGCCCATCATTACGTTATCGCCTTTGCATAAAATTTCACCGTCTTCAGCTATCACAACGCTCACATTTCGGATCGCTTTTCCAACTGTACCCACTTTAAATCCTTTATTACGCTGGTCATTTACAGAAATAACTGGGGAAGTTTCGGTTAAACCGTACCCTTCCATCACCGGAATTTCAGCTGCGGCAAAAACGCGCGCTAAGCGGGGTTGTAAGGCGGCACTTCCAGAAACCATGAGGTCTAATCTGCCACCTAGACCTTCTTTCCATTTGCTAAAAATTAATTTTCGTGCAATTTTTAGTTGGAATTCATACCACCAACCATTTTTGCCATATGGTTCATATTTTAAGCCTAAATCAATTGCCCAAAAAAATAGTTTCTTTTTTATACCCGTTAATTCTGTTCCCTTGGCGTAAATTTTATCGTATACTTTTTCTAATAAACGAGGTACAGCGGTAATAACAGTTGGCTGAACTTCTTTAATGTTGTCACTTATTTTTTCAATTGATTCTCCAAAATAAATTGAAACTCCATAATATTGATAGAGATATAAAATCATTCTTTCGAAAATATGGCAAATTGGCAAGAAACTTAATGCTCTACTTTTTCCAGCTTCAAAAGGAATTCTTTCGGCACTATTTAAAACATTTGAAACAATATTTTTGTGAGAAAGCATTACTCCTTTTGGTTTTCCGGTTGTGCCAGAGGTGTAAATGATAGTTGCAAGATCATCTGTGGTTACATTTGCTTTTCTTTCTTCTACGGTGTTTTGATTACTAGCGTCGGCTCCCAATTCAAGAACCGCAGTCCAGTTGAGGCAACCCTCAATTTTGTTAAAACTGTAAACTTCCTTTAAAGTAGGAACTTTATGTTTGATCAAATTCACTTTGCGCAATACTTCAATATCTGAAACAAAACAATATTTTGCCTCTGAGTGATTTAAGATATACTCATAATCATCCTCTGAAATTGTTGGGTAAATTGGTACTGTCTGTGCACCAGTCTGTAACACGCCAATATCCATAATATTCCATTCGGTTCTGTTATTAGATGATATCAGTGCTATTTTATCATTTTTTTCTAAACCAAGTCGCAGTAAGCCTCTAGAAATAGCATTTGCATTAGCAATGTATTCTTGAGTTGAAGTTGTTACCCATGTGTCGCCTTGTTTGCTAACTAAGGCATCAGGAATTGAGGTATACTTTTCTTGTTGATAATATGGAAAATCAAAAAGGCGCGTGATATTTGTCATTATTGTTGGATTGTATTTTTGTGCAAATTAAATTAAAAATAGTTATTAATTTTAAAAAAAAGCGATAACTATGTTGTTTTTTTAAGGGTACTATATTTTTAGACGTTTTTTTTTAGCTTCTTATGAAGTTAGATTTTCTTTTTTCATTGTGTCGGTAAGATTAATGATGGGAAACTTAGTGAGGTATTTGTAGTCTTAAAAAGGATACGAAATAATTCGCTTAATTAACGATGGCCGTTAATTAAGCGATGTATTAGTGTTTTTTATCTTGTAGGGTTCTAAAATTTGGTTACTAATTCAAAATAATAGAAAATGAAAGCTAAAAACTCTAATTCAAACCTTTTAAATTT
>CAZMHK010000080.1:0-13758 GCA_964566045.1 uncultured Flavobacterium sp. | reverse complement strand
AAAAAACAAAGTATAACCTCAGTTCAAAAAATTGCGCTAGAAACTTGAAACCGCCCAATTGGTTTTTAAATGACTAAAATAATGAAAAATAAATACATCAACCTTTTTACAATGCTCTTCTTAACTTCGTTTGCTGTTATGATTTCATATAATAAATCCCAACAAAAAAAGGAATTTGAGCGAGAAAGTAATCCCAAATTACTAAAAAACAATAGCCCTGGCAATATACAAGCTAGTTTAAAAGACAAAAAAGGAATACTTTGGTTTGGTACTACTGACAATGGTTTATATCGTTATGACGGCAAAAAATTCGATCAAATCCTTTCAACTAATAAAGCCAAAATAAATGCGATTACCTGTCTATTCGAAGATCTAGATGGAACCATTTGGATAGGTACCGAAAATGGTCTGTTTATTTACAAAAGAAAATCTATCAGTAAAATTACTATTCCTCTTCAAGTCGATCAACCTAAAAACAAGAATAAATACTACAATAAGTCAAAAGCTATTTTTAATATAATACAAACTAAAGACAGAAAAATTTGCGTTGCTACTATTAATGGGGTTTTTACTTTTGATGGAACTTCATTTACTCCTTTTGTCATTAATCAAAAAAGTCCTGGTTACTTAAACACAAACAACAATGTCGAGTACCTATTAGAGGATAAAACAGGTGCAATTTGGTTTGGTGGACGCGGCAACGAAGGCGTGTACCGATACGATGGAAAATCCATTACCAATTATAAATTACAAGAATTGACACTGCAATTTGGTGATCGTAAAGTGACTCATAACTGGGCTTGGCCACAATTGCAAGATAAAAATGGAGCTATCTGGTTTAGTAACTGGGCTGGTGTTTACCGATTTGACGGCTTAAAATTTACTACTTTTACAAAAAAAGAGGGTCTTCCTGGTAACAACGGATTAGTCTCTAAAATCATTGAAGATGAAAATGGAATTCTTTGGTTTGGAGGAGATGCTGGACTTTCTAGCTTTGATGGGAAAAAATTCACCAATTATAAAAAAGGCTTGGCTAATCCTTGGATTTGGACAATATTGGAAGATAACCATGGAAATCTTTGGGTAGGAACTAGAGAAACGGGCTTGTATCTCTTTGACGGAAGATCTTTCATCGATTACACCGCCACAAAGTGATTTAAAACCATTGAATAATGATTTTTGACTCCTTTTTTCATTTGTTTAAAGTTAAATTTTTATCTTAGGCCGACAAAACAGTTATTACCCAGAAGTTGCAGATAGTACAACAAATCAAATTTAACTAAAATATACATGGTATTTTAAAATGGCAAAAACTAATAAAACTGCAGAAACGGAGATAAATGTTATTGATTTTATTAATTCGTATGTCGAAAACGAGCAAAAGAAAGCAGATAGCTTCCAATTGATACAACTAATGTCTAAATGTTCAGGAAAAGAACCAAAAATGTGGGGACCTACTATTATTGGTTTTGGCAACTACCATTATAAATATGCTAGCGGTCATGAAGGCAACAGTATGCTTATTGGATTTTCTCCTAGAAAAGATGCATTTTCACTTTACGTGACCACTTCATCAAGCGAAGACAATGAATTATTACAGCAACTAGGCAAATTCAAAATGGGCAAGGCTTGTATTTATGTTAAAAAAATAGTTGATATAGACTTAAATGTTCTCGAAAAAATTTGTAACGAGACTATTGAATTATTAAAACAAAATCAAAATACATAAACAACTGACTATCAAATCAATGATGTTTATTTCTTCAAGAGAAAAATTTGTCTTTAACTCCTACTCTATCTAATGGTTTCAAAAATAAAAAACCTTCAGTAACTATTTAAAACAGTTGCTGAAGGTTATTTTTTAGAAACGATTACTATACTTATATCAGTTTAATTTCTTAAGCTTTATTTAAAGCCCAATTAAAATCATAATACGTTATTTTTAATTTGTTGTCAATTTTTTTCTCCAAAAACAAATTGATAAAGTCAATTTCATTGAAGTAGTTTACTGCAAAATCTTTTTTGTACCATTCAAAAATCTTTGGCAATTGAATTGTATTATTTTCTTTATCTACAATAAAATAATTTCTAGAATTTAACATAAATGTTGCTCTGGACTTAATTTGCTCTTCAACAGTTGCTGGCAAATAAGCTGCATTTAACAAAGGTCCTCCACCTACTGACGCACTTGTAAGAACAAAATGTATAGCAGGATCAAAGAATAAATCTCTTAAAATAACGTGTTCAATATCATCTAAAGTAAGTTCTTGATTTCCTACAACAAAACTCTCAGCGTTAAAAAAACCTGGAATTTTTTCTACAGACTCGATTGGAAATCTATCTACAACGCTCTTAATAACACGTAAATTGTAAACATTAATCCAAAAAGCCTTAGCAACTTTGTTATCACTAAATTTGGTATCTATTTTCTCGATATTAGTAAGAATATAAACCAATTCACCTGGACTTTTTTTAATCGCAAAATAGTCAACTTTGCCTTGCGGTGTAACGTTTTTCTTTAAAAAGATAGCTGCCTGTTCAAAAAATAGTTCAGTAGTTTGCGCCTTAGCTACAAACGTTAAGCAAAAAAAACAGATTACTAAAGTAATTTTTTTCATTTTGAAATTCATTAATTTGGTGTGATTATAAAAAAATTTTATTTAAAATTTCCCGCCATTAAGTGCATCCTATTCAAACAAGCAGCCATAAAAGTGAAATAATTATTTATCTCTTGTCATACTAAATGCAATAAAATCTTCGTTTCTTCGAAAGTGAATCTAGTATTGAATTCGATGCTTACCTTTTATGTTTGCGCTTTTATAAGGATACAAACGCCTAAAGCGAGCGCAAAGATATAATTTTTATACAAACAAAATATAATATTCTCATTTTTGTACTTCATAAATATTTATCTTTTATTTTACAAACAACAGCTGATCAAGGATTTACTATAATTTCATAGCATTTAAACGTTTTGATAAATTCCTCCAAATTGAGAAATAAGCAATCAAAATGAATATAATATGATATTTAGGATATGAATAATGTAGATTTATGATGATTGTCGAAAGCAAATTTCATAAAACTAAAGTACCTTTCGACAAGATTATGTTTGTAAATTTGCTATCAGAATGTAAAATCAAAATGAAATTAAATAGAATTACAAAAAAAAATTTCAACTACAATTATAAACGACTCTAAAATGCTTAGTATTCCAAAAGACAAAAAAATAATCATTTTTGATGGACTCTGCAATTTATGTGATGCCAGTGTCCAAAAAGTTATAAAACACGACTCCAAAGATATTTTTCGCTTTGTTGCCTCGCAGTCAACTTTAGGACAGGAAATCATTAAATATTTGGGAATCGACACTACCAAAACCGATAGTATCATTTTGTACCAGCCCGGCGTAGCTTATTATTACAAAGCTGAGGCTGCGTTTGAAATTGCGAAAGATCTTGGTGGTGTTTTTGTTTTTGGCGGACTGATCAGTTGGTTGCCTAACACTATTTTAGATGCAATGTACGATTATGTAGCTCGTAACAGGTACAAATGGTATGGCAAGAAAGAGGCTTGTATGGTTCCTACAAAAGAAATTTTGAATAAATTTTTAGCATAAAGTCTTGCTTTATTTACAAAAAAAAAGGATAATCGAGTGGATTATCCTTTTGTGTAGTAAAATCAATTCTTAACTACGAATTAATTTTCTGTATTTCAATCGTTTTGGAGTTAAATCACCACCCAAACGTTTCTTTTTGTTTTCTTCGTATTCAGAGAAACCACCTTCAAAGTAATACACTTCTGAATCTCCTTCAAAAGCTAAAATGTGTGTACAAATACGGTCCAAAAACCATCTGTCATGCGAAATAACCACCGCACAACCCGCAAATTTCTCTAAACCTTCCTCCAATGCACGAAGTGTATTAACATCCAAGTCGTTCGTAGGCTCATCCAATAATAGAACGTTACCTTCTTCTTTTAAAGTCATTGCTAAGTGCAAACGGTTACGTTCTCCACCCGAAAGCATCGAAACTTTTTTATTTTGCTCTCCGCCACCAAAGTTAAAACGTGAAAGGTAAGCTCTTGAATTTACTTGCTTTCCTCCCATCATAATTAATTCCTGTCCGTCAGCAAAATTTTCCCAGATTGATTTATTTGGATCAATATTAGAGTGCGACTGGTCAACGTAAGCAATTTTTACCGTCTCTCCTACTGAGAACGATCCGCTATCTGTTTCTTGCTCGCCCATTATCATCTTGAAAATTGTCGATTTTCCAGCACCATTTGGTCCGATAATTCCAACAATTCCAGCTTGTGGTAAAGTAAAATTCAAGTTATCGTATAATAATTTTTCACCAAAAGCTTTCGCTACATTTTTAGCTTCAATAACATTAGTTCCTAAACGCGGCCCGTTCGGGATATAAATTTCTAGATTTTCATCCAATTGTTTTTGATCTTCGTTTAGCAACTTGTCATAGTTTTGCAAACGCGCTTTTTGTTTGGTCTGACGGCCTTTTGCACCTTGACGAACCCAGTCTAACTCACGTTCCAAGTTTTTTCTACGTTTAGAAGCTACTTTTTCTTCTAATGCCATTCTGCTTGATTTTTGATCCAACCAAGAAGAATAATTTCCTTTCCAAGGAATACCTTCACCACGATCTAATTCTAAAATCCAGCCCGCAACATTATCCAAGAAATATCGATCGTGCGTTACTGCAATTACAGTACCAGCGTATTGTGCCAAATGCTGCTCTAACCATAAAACCGACTCCGCATCTAAGTGGTTGGTTGGCTCATCAAGTAACAAAACATCCGGTTGTTGCAACAACAAACGACAAAGTGCTACACGACGACGCTCTCCACCAGAAAGATTTTTAATTGGCGTATCGCCTTCAGGTGTGCGTAAGGCATCCATCGCGATTTCTAGTTTAGTATCAATTTCCCAAGCGCCTAAAGCATCAATTTTATCTTGTAATGCCGCTTGGCGGTCCATCAATTTATCCATTTTATCTGGATCAGAATAGTTTTCTTCTAAACCAAACAAATCGTTGATTTTGTTGTATTCTTCAAGTACAGCCATGGTTTCAGCAGCACCTTCACGTACAATTTCGATAACCGTCTTTGTCTCATCCAAAATTGGTTCTTGCTCTAAATAGCCAACTGTATAGCCTGGAGCAAAAACCACATCACCTTGGTAGTTTTTATCAACGCCTGCAATAATTTTTAATAAAGATGATTTTCCGGATCCGTTCAAACCTAAAATACCAATTTTAGCCCCGTAAAAGAAACTTAAATAAATATTCTTAAGTACTGGTTTATCAGCCCCTTGGTAGGTTTTACTCAATTTTGACATTGAGAATATAACTTTCTTATCGTCTGCCATGATTTATCTTTTTTTAATGTATTTTTTCTAATTTTTAATTCAACGTAGTTTACAAACGCCCCTTTAAAGAGCTAAATACCCAAGCGTTAGCAAAAAAACCAACTCCTACAGCGGCAAAGCCCCAGCCTGCAACATCATCATAGCGAAAAGCTCCTAGTGCAATAAGCAAAAGCCCCATCAGTATCATAATTAAAGTTGCCCAACCTAAAATTGTATTTTTATTCATTCCCATATTTGTGGTGTTACATTTTTGAAATCCTGTTACTCATAACGGGCTACAAATATCGTTCTTTTGAGTTTTAATTGAAAATTTTATAAAGCATTTCTCGTAGTAAATCAGATTGCGACATTTGATTGGCGCCTACTCCCTTACTCTTGACATCAATATCCCGCAAAGCACCCACGATTTGGCTGACTTTTTTCATAGGATAATTTTTTAAGGCTAAATCGTATTCCTTCATAAAAAATGGATTTATACCAAGTACAGCAGCCACATTTTTCGGGTTTTTATCCTTTAAACCGTGGTATTTTAAAAGCTGAATAAAAAATCCAAAAACCAAGCTGGTGGTCACTACTATAGGATTGTCTTTTGGATTTTGAGCAAAATTCGCAGCAATTTTGTATGCTTTGAGTTGATTGCGTTCACCCAAAGCTTTTCGCAATTCAAAAACATTATAATCTTTACTAAAACCAATATTCTCCTCAATATCTTTCGGCATTATAGTGCTTCCTGGTGGAAGAATAATTTGCAACTTTTCAAGTTCATTATTTATTTTACTAAGGTCAGTTCCCAAAAATTCTACCAGCATAGCATTAGCCTTAGGGTCGATACCATATTTTTTACCTGATAGAACACGTTTAATCCAATCACCTACTTGGTTTTCGTACAATTTTTTACTCTCAAAAACTAACCCGTTTTTAGCCAATAATTTAGTTACCTTTTTTCGTTTGTCTAAAGTTTTGTATTTGTAACACATCACTAAAACCGTGCTTGGCATGGGGTTATCGGCATAGTTTTCCAATTTTTCAATGTTACGAGACAAGTCTTGGGCTTCTTTCACAATGATCACTTGACGATCTGCCATCATAGGGTAACGTTTAGCTGCAGAAACAATATCATCGATTGTCACATCGCGACCATACAAAACCGTTTGATTGAAACCTTTTTCCTCTTCTGTCAAGACTTTTTGCTCAATATAATCAGAGAGTTTGTCAATATAATACGGCTCTTCACCCATTAAAAAATAAATAGGTTTTATAACTCCATTTTTAATATCAGTGACAATTTTTACAACTTCGTCCATAAAATTTGGTGTTTTAGCAAAAGTACAGAGCGAAATAAAAAGCATTCCTGCTATTTTACGCCATCACTTTAAACTAAATACTTATTTTTGCCGCATGCAGCAATTACAATTTTCTACTTTTCAATTTCGTTTCAAAAATAGCGAAAATAAAACAGCAATTTTTGATGTTATTCGTAAAAAGTTCATCATTCTTACACCTGAAGAATGGGTCAGACAGCATGTGATTCACTTTTTGATAGAAGAAAAAAAATATCCAAAATCACTCATCAATGTTGAGAAAGTACTTCAAGTGAATGGCTTGCGCAAAAGATATGACGTGGTTGTTTACTTAGCAGACGGTAGTATTTATGTACTCATCGAATGTAAAGCTCCCGAGGTAAAAATTTCTCAAGCCACTTTCGACCAAATTGCACAGTACAATATGACCCTGCAAGCACAATATTTAATGGTGACGAATGGTTTGAATCACTATTTTTGCCAAATGGATTTTCTAGAAGAAAAATACCAATTTTTGAGAGACCTACCCGATTACCCAAACGTTACGATTTAAAATCTAAAAATGAAAATAGCCGTTGTTATATTAAATTGGAATGGAGTGCAATTGCTCGAAAAGTTTTTGCCCTCAGTGGTTCAATATTCTGCTGAAGCCGAAATTTATGTCGCCGATAATGCCTCGACTGATGCATCAATAGCTTTTGTCAAAGCCCACTTCCCTGCTGTTCAAATCATCCAAAATAAAGGTAATTATGGTTTTGCAAAAGGATACAACGAAGCTTTAAAAAATGTACAAGCAGATATTTACGCTTTAATAAACTCTGATATTGAGGTAACACCAAATTGGTTAACCCCAATTGTAAAAACATTTCAAGAAGAACGCTCAACAGCAATAATTCAGCCTAAAATCTTAGATTACAAACAAAAGGAACTATTTGAATACGCTGGTGCAGCTGGTGGTTTTATAGACAAATATGGGTATCCGTATTGTCGTGGCCGAATTTTTGACTCAATCGAAAAAGACAATGGGCAGTACAACGACAACCGAACTATTTTTTGGGCATCTGGAGCTTGCTTTTTTATTCGCACCTCCGTTTACCATGAGTTAAAAGGTTTTGATGATGATTTTTTTGCACATCAAGAAGAAATTGATTTGTGTTGGCGTGCCAATAATAAAGGTTATCAAATAAAATATGTTTCTGAAAGCACCGTTTTTCATGTTGGTGGCGCAACATTACAGCAAGGCAACCCCATGAAAACCTATTTGAATTTCAGAAACTCCTTGTTTATGTTGACTAAAAATTTGCCTAGGAAAAGTTTGATTCCAATTCTTTTTACAAGAATGGTTTTAGATGGATTGGCGGGAATACAATTTTTAACACAAGGAAAAGTGAAACATTTTTGGGCGATATTAAGAGCACATTTTTCTTTTTATAAAGGGTTTGTGCATCATTACAAAAAAAGAAGTACAACTCAAAAAGCAACGTATTACCAATTAAATAGCATCGTTTATCAATATTTTTTAAAAAACGGCAAGATATTTGAAAGGTAAGTTTTAACAATTAATTGTATTTTCCTGAACCTATTTATTAACACTTTACAGCTAAATTTGTAAAACATCAAAAAAAAATATTTATGAAAAAGATCATATTATCCTTATCGGTCATGGCCCTTTTAACTTCTTGTGTTTCTAAAAAGAAGTACACTGAACTAGAGGCCAGAAACAAAGAAACTCAAGATTTATTAAACACTGCAACAGTTAAGCTAAATGCTTGCCTTGAAGAAAAAGCTGGTCTTGCCGCTACTGCTGCCACTTTAAAAGAACAAAATCAGGGATTGATAAGTGTTTCTAAAGATATGACTGTTCTATCTGCAAAAGGTGCTGAAAACATCGAAAAAGCATTAGAATCTATCAAGGAAAAAGACTTGAAAATAAGTAGGATGCAGGATGCTTTAACTAAAAAAGATAGTGTTACGCTAGCATTAGTTACTAGTTTGAAAAGTTCTGTAGGTATCTCTGATCCAGATATTGAAGTTAATGTTGAAAAAGGTGTAGTATTTATATCTATTGCTGATAAATTATTATTTAAAAGCGGAAGTTACGAAGTAACAGATAAAGCCAAAACAGTTTTAGCCAAAGTTGCAAAAGTGGTAAACGATAAACCTGATTTTGAGTGTATGGTTGAAGGCCACACGGATAGTGTACCTTACGTTGGTACAGGGGTTTTACTAGACAATTGGGATTTAAGTGTAAAACGTTCTACATCAATTATTAGAGTATTAACTAATCAATTGGGTGTAAAACCAGAGCAATTGATTGCAGCAGGAAGAAGTTCGTATATTCCGCTTGTAGCTAATGACACTGCAGAAAACAAAGCTAGAAATAGAAGAACTAGAATTGTTGTATTGCCTAAAATTGATCAATTTTACGATATGATCGAAAAAGAAATGAAAAAACAAAAGCAATAAAAAACTTGCTTTATTCAATAAGAAAAATCACCTTAACGGTGATTTTTTTTTTGCTTTTATAGCACAAAAAAGCAGGCCCGAAGGCCTGCCCCTATGTATCCTCAATTTTTCTTTAACAACCAATTAAATATAATCAAGAATAACATGCTATGAAGATTCTTTTTTTTGCTGTCGGTGTAAATATAAAAATTTATACTAAAACAGCAACAATTTATAATAAAACCTAAACAAATAATTTTACTACGTTACATATATAAATGAGACCGAAAACAATTTGCAAAACAATTAAGTCATTAAAAAACTGCATGATGAACGCTTGTGCAGAAACCTCGCTTACAATCCAAAATTAAGCGGTAACATGATACCAACTTTTTGCTTTGCCAAATCACCAGAAAAATAAATATTTTCGGTATCCGAATTATTTCCAAAACGATCAATAAAAAAAGTACTGGTTTTAAAAGTTACCTTTGATTGCGAATCTTTCTTAAACAAAACATTAAATGCAGCAAAAAATGGCAAGTTGGCACCGCCGTTGATTTGATTGGTTACCACTACTTTTTTGAAATCCAAGGTGTCTGAAATTTTAAAATGTGCATTGGGATCCGCTTGCCAACTTCCCTTAAAAAGTAAAAACTGATCTTTCCCCCAAGAATTAGCCGCTAGATTCCGAAAAAATTGTAATTGAGATCCTTGAAAGACTTTTAATCGTTTTTTAATTATAGCCGGGGTAACAATGTTGTTTTCGAAAAGTGATAAACCTGAATAGTAGGATTTCGTTACATCTTTTGAACTGATGCTAAGTTTACTAAATTTTGCCTCGAACTTGACTAGCTCGTACGTTATCTTATAACCTAAATCATAATTAAATATTACCAAAGGTTGGTATGCAAATGCCTCTAAAGTTTTAGTTTGTTTATCATACCTTAGCCGAAGGTCGTCTTCATTTTGAATCACTATTTTTTTGCTCATAGAACTAGTGCCCAAAAATTGTTCCTTAAAAAGCTTCATTTTTTGTTTTCTAGTAAATCCGTCGATTTTAACTTGAACCTCATCAAGAGCAACTACTTGCGGAAGTAAAGTTATATTCAACTCCTTGGAAAAATTAATGCCACTCAGATATAATGATTGATAACCTAAGCAACTCACTACCAAAATGGAACTGGATTGAACAAACTGACTGATTGTAAATGTTCCTAAACGATCTGTCACCGCACCAATAGTGGTGCCATCAAAATAAACATTTACACCTGCTAATGGTTCTTTTTTATCATTAACAACTTTACCGCTAATAACTTGAGCGCAAAGTGATGCTGTCAATAAAAAAAACACGATCACTATTACACTTTTCATAATTCGTATTTATAAAATATCTAGGCTGCCTTTTCCTTCGCGAACAACTACAGGTTCAAAATCAGATAAATCGATTATGGTAGAACCTACGTTATCTCCGTAACCGCCATCGATAACTAGATCAACTATATTTTGCCATTTTTCAAAAATCAACTCTGGATCTGTTGTGTATTCAATCACATCATCTTCATCTCGAATAGAGGTTGATACAATTGGATTGCCTAATTGCTTAACCAACTCTAGAATAATGGAGTTATCTGGAACACGAATTCCGACAGTGGTTTTCTTTTTAAATTCTTTTGGCAAGTTGTTATTACCAGGTAAAATAAAGGTATATGGTCCTGGCAAAGCGCGTTTTAAAATTTTAAAAGTAGGTGTATCAATTTGTTTCACATAATCGGATAAATTGCTTAAATCATGACAAATAAAAGAAAAATTAGCTTTTTCTAGCTTAATTCCTTTGATTTTGGCAATGCGTTCTAGTGCTTTAGTATTGGTAATATCACAACCCAATCCGTAAACCGTATCGGTTGGATAAATCACCAATCCTCCTTCTTTTAAAACCTTCACTACTTTTGCAATAGCGGCTTCGTTGGGTTTGTCCTCGTATATTTTGATAAACTGTGCCATTTATTTTTAAGTTTAAAGTTTAAAATGTTTAAGGTTTAAAGTGCTTTTTAATGACATCTTTAAACCTTAAACTTCAAACAAATTTTTATCCGATAATATCCAATTTCGCAAAGCGCAACAATAATTTTTTAATGCCGCCTACTTCAAACTTGATTTCTGCTTTTTTATCAGCACCAGCTCCTTCCAAATTGAGAACTTCGCCTTTGCCAAAGCGTTCATGCATAACTACATTACCTATTGCCAATTGATTGTCGAATAAATTACTTGTTCCCGCACCTGCATTTGAACCAACTGGTTTTAATTTTCGAACATTAATTTCTGGTTTTGGTCCAGGAGTAGTTGTTTTAGGTGGCGGAGTTCCGTTAGATGGTTTCGCTAATCGCAGTTTAGATTTATCAACATCGCCAAAAATATCGCTATCAATCATTGGTTTAAATCGGTAATTACTCTCTGCTGGAGTTAAGTACTCCAAATATTGAGGATCAATTTCTTCAATAAATCGTGATGGTTCACTATCAGTCAATTTGCCCCAGCGATAACGCGATTGAGAGTAGGTTAAATACGCCTGGTGTTCGGCACGTGTTAAAGCTACATAAAACAATCTACGCTCCTCTTCAAGCTCACTTCTGGTGCTCATACTCATGGCACTTGGAAACAAATCTTCCTCCATACCCACTACAAAAACGTGCGGAAACTCTAGTCCTTTGGCCAAGTGAATGGTCATTAGAGCCACACGATCCTCATCGCTAGTATCTTTATCTAAATCAGTAGCCAAAGCGACGTCTTCCATAAATTCAGCCAAAGATCCTCTTGCACCATCAACTTCAATTTGCCCTTCGGTAAAATCTTTGATACCATTTAAAAGCTCTTCGATGTTTTGAATTTTTGCCATTCCCTCAGGAGTCGCATCTTTTTTGAGTTCTTGAATTAAACCAGTTTTTTTGGCAACATGTTCAGCCAAATAAAAAGCATCTTGGTTTTCATTTATTGCTTGAAAACTCTGAATCATAGTTACAAAATCCAATAACTTTTGCTTGGTACCGGAGTTGAGTTTTAAATCAATTCGTTCAATATTTTGCATCACTTCAAACAACGAACGCTTGTAATGATTAGCGGCAATAGTCAGTTTTTCGATGGTGGTATTCCCAATTCCTCGTGCAGGGTAATTGATTACACGAATTAACGCTTCTTCGTCTTTTGGATTCAAAACCAAACGCAAATAGCACAAAACATCTTTTACTTCCTTCCTTTGATAAAATGAAAGTCCACCGTAAATACGATACGGAATGTCTCGTTTACGCAGCGCATCTTCCATAGCTCTCGATTGCGCATTGGTGCGGTACAAAATAGCGAAAGCGCCATTGTGGAGTTGATTCTGCATTTTTTGTTCCCAAATTGTACTAGCAACAAAACGGCCTTCTTCATTATCGGTGAGACTACGATGCACTTTTATTTTGGGTCCAAAATCATTGGCAGTCCAAACAATTTTATCCAGCTTGACTTTATTTTTGTCAATAATCGTATTGGCCGCCTCCACAATATTTTTGGTAGAACGGTAATTTTGTTCCAAGCGAAAAGTTTTTACACCTTCGTAATCCTTTTGAAAGTTTAAAATATTGTTGATGTTAGCACCTCTAAAAGCATAAATACTTTGAGCATCATCACCAACTACACAAATATTTTGGAATTTATCTGATAATGCGCGCACAATTAAGTACTGCGAATGGTTGGTATCTTGGTACTCATCAACCAAAATATATCTAAAACGGTTTTGGTATTTGGCTAAAATTTCAGGGAAACGCGTTAAAAGTTCATTGGTTTTCAACAACAAATCATCAAAATCCATTGCGCCTGCTTTGAAACAACGGTCTACGTAATTTTGATAAATTTCGCCCATTCTAGGTTTCTTCGACATAGCATCAGCCTCTTGAAGTTCCGGATTATTGAAATAAGCCTTTACCGTAATCAAACTGTTTTTAAAACTAGAAATACGTCCTAAAACCTGCTTAGGTTTATATACATCACGATCAAGCTGCATCTCTTTGATAATTCCTGAAATGGCACGCAGCGAATCTTGAGAATCGTAAATGGTAAAATTAGAAGGATATCCTAAATGTTCCGCTTCTGAACGTAAAATTCGAGCAAACACAGAGTGAAAAGTACCCATCCAAAGATTTTTAGCTTCGCCTGCTCCTACGATATCTGAAATTCTTTTTTTCATTTCGCGCGCAGCCTTGTTCGTAAAGGTTAACGACAATATACTAAAAGCATCGATACCTTGGTGCATTAAGTAAGCAATACGAATGGTGAGCACCCTTGTTTTTCCGGAGCCGGCACCCGCAATGATGATCATAGGACCGTCCTTTTGCAAAACAGGTTCGCGCTGGGCTTCATTCAGTTGATCGATATATTTGTGCATGGAGAATAATATAGTTTAAGAGAACAAAAATAGGCATTTTGAGCGAGCTTTGGAACATCAAAAACAACATTTACGCAGCCGCAAAAGCGTGAAAATATTGTCGCATTTAATCTCATTTTTATTTAAAAAACACATCGTAGGCAAACCTAGTCAAGGTACCAATTACGACAATCAAGAAAAAGATTCTGATAAATCCATTGCCTTTATTT
>CAZMHK010000079.1:0-13848 GCA_964566045.1 uncultured Flavobacterium sp. | reverse complement strand
TTCGTAAAAAGCATGTACGGAATTGGCATCCCGATATTGAAGTTGTGAATTTTTACTTCTGGAATATTTTCGTTGGTATTGGCAACAACAGTGCCGTCAACCATTACCCTTTGAATAACTTGATTTTTAGCCGAACTCAAATTATAACTAATAAAAGCATAATCAAAAGCACTCAGTTTTACTTCGTAGTTATCAAAAATAGTTGGCTGTAAGTTCGGGTTTCCTGAGTATTCTATATTTGGGTTTTGATAGTTAGTATTGTTTGGGTTTAATGCTGATGTACTTGGCAAGGTAATTTTCTTGTTGTAATTCACATTAAAATTGATGGCATTGGTAAAATTGTACTGCGCACTTGCATTAGGAAAAAATCTAAATTGTTTAAAAGTGCTCAAAGCAGCTACATCCGTGTTACCTGTGATATTGTAATCTTCGGCACGACCTCCAACAATGAAATTCAATTTATCAAATTTTGTTTGCACTTCAAAGTAACTGGCGGCTGTTCTTCGTTTGTACTCTAAATTGGTAATTCCTCTGTTTGAAGTATCAAAAAGTAATCCTTCGTACAAAGCTCCAATACTCAATTTACCTTCGTCAGAGAAATCAAAAGGCTGCGAAAAATCTACTTTTCCGTTGTAGACTTTCTGATGCGAAGTGTTATCCAGGGTTGCTGTTGTATTAGAAGTTGGACGCAATAAGAAATCGTTGGTATTAGAATTATAATTGAATTTGAATTCTAATTTCTTTGCAGGATTATCAAATTTTTTCTGGTACGTAATTACGGCATCCTGACGCAAACCATCAGTTACCGAAGTATCATCAGTGTTAAATCCAGGACCTGAACCCAAGGTATTACTGTTGTTATCGTTTTTTGTAAAGTCATAATTCAACAGCAATCGATCCTTACCGATATCGAATGTCAAAGCCGATTTCACAAAATTAGTACGTCCTAATCTGTCCGCGTCGGTTTGTGATAATACCGCAGTTGTTCCGTTTTCTTTGCGCTCCAAAGCTGTCCAAACTGCAGACTCGCGGTAGTTTTGACCGAAATTAAGCTGCCATCCAAAATATTTATTTTTAGCACTCAATAACAAACTATTGTTCATTCGCAAACGAACATCATCATAATCTGTAATGCTGGTACTGTTGGTATACGTTGCACTCAAATAGTTTTTTGCATTCCTGTTGGTAATAATGTTAAGGATTGCACCTCCGGAAGTAGCAGGAAACTCGGCTCCTGGTTGGGTAATAATTTCGATTTTTTCGATAGCGTTGGCTGGCATTCCTTCCAGAAAAGCATTCAATTCATTGGTAGAAATATTCAACGGACGGCCGTCCATAAAAACATCCAACTGCTTGCCTTGATACATCATTCCGGCAATATCCGAAGCAATTAAACCGGGTAATTTTTTGATTCCTTCTAAAACGGAACCGGTATTGAGATTGGCCTGTTCCGAAAAGTTAAAAATAGTCCGATCGGCTTTTTGCTCGATAGCCTTTTTGTTTTTAACGATTGTTACTTCTTTTAATTCGGTCGTTTTTTCAGTTTCGACTTCCGTTTTTTGTTCTGGGGCCGTTTGTGCAGAGGCTGTGTAAAAATGAAACATACTTACTACTGCTAGGCCAATGATTTTTTTCATGATTGATGTGATTGATGCCCATAAGTAGCAATTGTAGAGAATATGTTACAGTGGCACGGTTCATGAAATTGTTTTTTTGATGGTAAATGTTAAGAATTAGCCTAACACTTAAACCTTTCACAACTCAAGCCATCTAATAATAAAGCAATTACCGATATGAAATCATCTGTATTATGGTCGTTACGACTCGGATTTTCGGCCAAACAAGCCGATTTTATTGAAAAAAATGGCGTGAATGATTTTCTAGAGAAATCATTTGCTACCACTATTGATGACCAATTGCCCGATTATTTGGCTACAAGCCCAAAAACATTATCCGAATTTAAGGAGTTAAGACAAACGCTGAAAGATGCAAACTCAGATCAAGCCAAAGCCATCCGCAAGCAAGAAGCGCAAACGTCATTGGAAATGAAAATGGCTTGGATTGAAAAAATGCAGCAAGATGCTTTTCCGCTTCGTGAAAAAATGACCTGCTTTTGGCACAACCATTTTGTTTCGACCATTCAAAAAGTAAAAGTCAATTATTGGATTTACCAACACAACCAAATCCTAAGAACACACGCTTTTGGCAATTTCAAAACGCTTACCAAATTAATCGTTCAAAGCAATGCCATGGTGCGTTACCTCGATAATGTTGACAATCGAAAAGGAAAATGGAACGAAAACCTAAGTCGAGAACTTTTAGAACTCTTTACTCTTGGTATTGGGAATTACACCGAAATGGATATCAAAAACGGAGCGAAAGGTCTCGCGGGTTTGGGTATTGGTGACGAAAAAGCGCAGTACAGAAAGTTCCTTGAAGATAATGAGCCTTTTACTTATCTGGGTAAAAAAGGGAATTTAAAAGCCGATCAACTCATTGACGCTATTTTTGAACAAAAGGCCATACCCTATTTAATTACTCGAAAAATACTTCAATGGTTTATTTATGATAATCCTTCCGAAGATTTGGTGCGGTACTACGGTGATTATTTCCGCAAGGTAAACTTTGAAATACAACCGCTTTTGGTAAAAATGATAACCGAAGAATATGATAAAAAAACGGCTGGTTCAAAGATTAAAAATCCACTTGAATTCAGTCTTCAACTTTTAGAAGAGTTACAGATAAAAAATCCAAATACGCGAGGTTTAGTACTCTTTATGAGAGAACAAGGCATGGATTTGTTTAACCAACCCAATGTAAAAGGTTGGGATGGCGGCACCTCGTGGCTGAGTTCTCAAATGTACTTACAGCGCAACAATGTAGCCGATTTACTTTGTAACGGAAAAGGCAATTTCAGGAACCAAAATGCGAACAAAATGATGAGCGATAAGCCAATGCGCCAAACTCCCGTGCAACTTAATTGGGATAAAAACGCATCACACAAAAAAATAATTGCTCAATTGTCTGACCGTTTGCTGTTTCAAGTAGAAGCCAGCACACAAGCCGATTTTGAAAAAATAATAAAATACGATTTTGATAGCAACGCCACTGGCGCTGATTATGCCGTATTACGTTTGTTTAATTATATGGTAAAATCGCCCGAGTTTCAACTCATTTAAATCCTACAGTTATGAACAGAAGACACTTTTTAACACTTACAGGAACGCTAACTGGTGGCGCATTGCTGCTTCCTGATTTTCTATATTCTTATGGTTCACAAAGTAATTTGGTAGTTGGTGAACAATGTGTTGTTTTTGTACAACTCAATGGCGGTAATGATGGCTTGAATACTTTTATTCCGTTTTCAGATCCTTTGTATTACGAACTGCGTCCAAAAATAGCCATTAGTAAAAGTGATGTTGCTTCGGCTACAAATGGAATGGCCTTTCATCCGGCTTTGAGTGGCTTTGCGCAAATGCAACAAAACGGAGATTTGAGTGTTTTGCAAAACGTAGGTTACCCAAATCCAGTTCGCTCCCATTTTCGCAGTCAAGAAATTTGGCAAACAGCCCCAAAAGAACAAGAGTATTTGAATGATGGTTGGCTAGGTCGCTATTTAGATTTGCAATGCAAAGAGCACCAACCAACTGCAGGAGTAAATATTGACACGATTGATAATTTAGCATTGAAAGGCGATGCTCCCAATTCTATTACAGTAAAAGATCCGAGCCGATTTGTAGTGAAAAGAAATTCCGAAGGTACCGTGCAGCTTTCAACCAATCCACAATTGGATTTTGTTCGAAAAATTGCTAGTTCAGTAGTTGAAGGCGCAGACGATATCCAAAATGCGATAAGCAAAGCTGCAGCTTCAGAGATTACTTATCCAAAAACAGGATTAGCCAAAAATTTAGAGTGGATTGCCAAACTTATCAAAGGAAACTTGAACTCAAAAGTGTATTATACGTCGCTAAACGGTTTTGATACCCATGACAATCAACTGGCCATTCATAAAAACAAACTTACTGAATTGAATGATGCTGTCTATAGCTTTTACCAGGATTTAAAAAAATCACAACAACTGCAGCAGGTAACCATCGTCGTTTTTTCTGAATTTGGTCGACGTGTAAAAGACAATGGTAGCGGTACCGATCATGGCACTGCAGCTCCAATGTTTATCATTGGCGGAAGCAATAAAGGAAAAGTAATTGGATCCAACCCAAATTTAGCTGATTTGGATCAAGGCGATTTAAAACACCAATTGGATTTTAGAAGTGTCTACGCGTCCTTGCTACAAAACAAACTACAATTTGACCCTAAAAAAATCGGACTTTTGAATGATCCTGTGAAAGGGCTTTTTTAATCACTTTAAAAAACTATCTTTGCCCGCTTTTAAAATTTGAAATAAAGATGATAAATAATAGTGTACTTAAAGGAGTTTTTTTAGTTGGATTGGGCGCTACAAGCTACGGAATGCTGGCAACTTTTGTAAGAATGGCTTACGATGAAAATTATACAACTGCAGAAGTAACTGTTTCACAATTTGTTTTTGGAATTATTGGAATTTTATTAATCAATGCATTTCAAAGAAACCGCAACAACAATACAGCGGTTAAAGCTTCTAAAAAGAACAAATCACAATTAATGCTTGCTGGAACTTCAACTGGACTAACGAGTGTTTTTTATTATTTAGCTGTAAAATTCGATATTCCTGTTTCAATTGCTATTGTTCTTTTAATGCAAACCGTTTGGATTGGCGTTCTATTAGAATGGTTTTTAGAGAAAAAAGCTCCTTCCAAAGTCAAAATTATATCTGTAATTATTGTTTTAATTGGTACTGTTTTAGCAACTAACTTACTAAATTCAGATGTGAAATTAAATCCATTAGGAATCTTTTTTGGATTATTAGCTGCAACTTCATTTACCACAACCATGTTTACTGCAAACAGAATTGCAACTGAAATTTCATCGGCGCAAAGAAGTCTTTACATGCTTTTTGGTGGCGGAATAATGGTTTTAATTTTCGCATTAATTACACAAATAATCCCAAATCAATTTCCAGCAGTAGCTGATGCATTAGGAGTTTTTTCCACGGCAAAAGATTTTAACTTTACTATTTTCCTTAAATGGGGAATTATTCTTTCTCTATTTGGAACTATTATTCCGCCAATGCTTTTAAACGCAGGATTTCCTTTAACGGGAATTGGTTTAGGAAGTATCGTTTCGGCTCTAGAACTTCCCGTATCAGTATTGATGGCGTATTTTCTTTTGAACGAAAAAGTAATTCTACTTCAATGGATTGGAATTGTTTTAATCATCTTGGCAATTGTGATTATGAATGTGAATTTTAAGAAAAAAGCTTAATTTCTATTTAAAACATTTATGCTAATTTCATTTAAATTTTTATAAATTCGTGACAAATCTATTTATCATGAATTTACCTTGGCATTTGTACGGAATGGCTTTTATTTATTTCATTGCGGGAATCAATCATTTTCGAAATCCTAGATTGTATTTAAAAATCATTCCGCCTTACATTCCAAACCATAAGCTTATGAATTATGCAAGTGGTGCTGCCGAAATTATTTTAGGAATCGCATTGTGTGTCCCTTTGCTCTCTGCCTATGCTGCCTGGGGCGTGATTGCTTTGTTGATTGCTATTTTTCCAACGCATTTGTACATGTATTTTGATCCAAAAGCACATATGGGTTTGCCTAAATGGTTATTGCTTTTGCGCATGCCATTGCAATTTGCCTTAATGTTTTGGGCGTACCAATACACCTAAGCGCGATGAACTCTTTATTTGACAATTCTTCGGAATCGTTTTTGCTTCCGCTTCCAGATGCAGACATTCAATACTTTCCTCAGTTTTTTTCAAAAGAAGAAGCCGATCGTATTTTTACTGATTTGCTTCAAAATATTCCTTGGCAACAAGACGATATTCGTGTTTTTGGAAAAGTATATCCACAGCCACGCCTTACCGCTTTGTTTGGTAACGAGGGTAAATCCTATTCCTATTCTAATATCACAATGCAACCGCATCCTTGGTCGCCACTTTTACTTCAGCTAAAGGAGAGAGTAGAAGCTGTAGCCCAAACGCATTTTAGCACTGTACTACTCAATCAATACCGCGACGGAAGAGACAGCAACGGTTGGCATGCTGATAACGAAAAAGAATTAGGTATTAATCCGGTAATTGCATCACTTAGTTTTGGCGCTGAAAGACAATTTCAATTGAAGCACAACGAGATTACCGATTTAAAGAAAAGCATAACCCTGGAGCACGGAAGTTTTTTACTCATGCAAGGAACCACGCAACATTGCTGGAAACATCAAATTCCGAAAACGGCTAAACCAGTTGGCAACCGAATCAACTTAACGTTTAGAATCATAAAATAATCTCCTCAAAAACCAATTTGAAATGCGTAATTTTTAAAATAAAAGATCTTAAAAGCCTCCTTTCAAGAAAAAAAAAGTTAGAACGTAAAAAAAAACGGTATTTGATGAAAACTAATTACTTTTTTTATTAATATTGATATCAAATACAATTGTAATTTATTAATCATTAACAACTTATTTGAATTAATTTTCACGTGATGAAAAAGAGTAACCGAAAAGAATTAAACTGGGAACAAACAGAAAAACTTGTTGCTATGGCTTTAGAAGAAAAAAATCCTTTTGAAATCATAAAAAAAGAATTTGGTCTGGCAGAAAAAGAGATTCTCGAAATCATGAAAAAGAAAATGCCGGTTGAAAAATTCGAAATGTGGAAAAAGAAAGCAATCGCAAATAAACCAAAACCAAAACCACTCAAAATAGACGATTTTGATGAAGACTTAGACGGCAAATATTACATTAAAAATAAATTAGACTAATTATGAAAACTCCTGAAATTATCGGGAGTTTTTTTGCTCTAAAGCAAACCGTAAACTTTAATGCTAAGCCAAACCTTTTTGAGTTCCTTGCTTATATTTATAATTAAAACATATGTGCAAAAAAATAAAAAATACAGAGAACAAAAAACGTGTTATCACACCTTTTACTGCATGTGTAAAACTTAACATGATTATTTTATCGTATCTTTTTGTATCGTTTACCACACACGCACAATTGCCGGATAATGGGCTAAACGGACATTATAAAGCCCAAACCGACTCGACCATGTATTCTTTTTTTGAATTTGACGGAAATGGCAAAGTGAGTATAATGGGTATGGGAAATGGAGATTATTTCGTAAAAGGAGATACACTTTATGTTTTTCCTGATAAAAGTATCTTCAAATTTAAGATAAAACAGGACATGTTGATAGGCGTATCTGATTGGGTCACCGATGGCGTTTGGGTGAAAAACAAGTCAACTGTAGAGAGTCAGAGAAAAGACGAAATCACTGCAAAAAAAACGGCCTCACTGCTGCACGATTATTATATCCTCAATAAAAATGGAAATCCATTAGAAGCCCTTCTAGACAGTAATGAAGGGCAATATACACAAAGTATTATGTCTCTTTGTGATGAAGGATTAAGTAGAGCTTGTATGGACTATTTCGGCCTGCAATTAAGTAAAGACCCTAGTATCATGGGAGCTATTACAAAGGGTGAAAAAAATAATACTAACGCACTCACGCCAAACCCTGACCTGATAAAATTAGGTGAAAAAATAATTGCGCTAGGAGAATATGAAGGTCACACCTTATTAGGATATTATTATTTTATAACCGGTAATAACAGTAAAGCTAAAGACGAATGGGAAAAAGGATCTGAAAAAGGAAGCATGAAAGCAACGCTATCTTTAATGCAAATAATTGATGATCAAGAAGATTAATTAAGAAAAATCCTGAAATCATAAGGAGTTTTTTGTTTTATACACCCAAAAAAGATGGTTCACGTTACTAAAAAAAATGATAGTTTACTTTTTGAAATTCAAGGATGGCACAAATTATGGGCTTTTGAAAATCAAATAACGGTTAGACAAGAACAAATTACGAAAGCTTATCACGATGAAACTGAAATTAAATTTTGGAAAGGTTTTAGATGTCCCGGCACCGAAATACCTGGACTTATTGCGGCAGGTACCTTTTACCAAAATGGTAAAAACTTTTGGGATGTGTGCAACAAATCAAATAGTATTATTGTAGAATTACAAAATCATACTTTCAAAAAATTATTCATTGAAGTCCCAAATCCTGAAGAAACCTTGGCTGTAATTCAAAAATTCCAATTCTCAACTTAACACTTCTACATAATAACTATAGTAGCACAACTGCTTCTACATTTTTTTTAAAAACTACAATTGTAACAAATGGGGCTTTACACCGACCAATAAGCAAAATAAAATCTGTACAATGAAAAGAATTCTCTATTCCGTAGCGCTCGCTAGCGTACTATGGAGTTGTAAAACAACAAATGCTGTTACATCAACCAAAACTAAAGAGCAAATTAATGTAAACATTGACTTGACTGATGTAAAAGACGACAAAGTCTTGGTTACCGTAATTGCGCCAAAAATAACAGCTGATGAAACCACATACAGTGTCCCAAAAATAATTCCAGGAACCTACTCTATCGATGATTACGGTAAATACATCGAAGACTTTAAAGCGTTTGACAGCAAAGGAAATGTACTTACTACTTCTAAAGCTGATGATAACACTTGGGTAATCAAAAATGCAAAAACATTAGTTAAAATCACTTATTTGGTTAATGACACCTTTGATACTGAAAAAGGAAACGGATTTGGTAAAAATGATGTGTTCTCTCCAGCGGGAACCAATATTGATGCTGGAAAAAACTTTATGCTTAACATGCACGGTTTTATAGGTTTTTTCAAGGATAAAAATGATTTGCCATATAATCTTAACGTAACACATCCCGCGTCATTGTGGGGAGCTACATCAATGACTGATTTAGATGCTAGTCAAACCAATGATGTTTTTAACATGCCACGTTATTCAGAACTGATAGAAAATCCTATCATGTACTCAAAACCAGACTATACTACATTTACAGTAGACGGAATGGAAATTCTGATTGGAGTATATTCGCCAAACGGAAAAGTAACAGCCGAAAGCATTACACCTGAAATGAAGACGATGATGATTGCTCAAAAAACATTTTTGGGTAAAATCAATGCAACTAAAAAATACACGGTATTGCTTTACTTATCAAGCATGCAACCAAATGATGCTAAAGGTTTTGGAGCATTAGAACACCCGACTGCAACCACCGTGGTAATGCCAGAAGTTTTACCAAAAGAGGAATTGGTTAAAAATATGAAAGACGTAGTGTCACATGAATTTTTTCATATCGTTACACCACTAACCATTCATTCTAAAGAAATTCATTACTTTGATTTTAACAGTCCAAAAATGTCCCAACATTTATGGATGTACGAAGGTGTAACAGAATATTTTGCCAATTTGTTCCAAATCAACCAAGGCCTAATTGACGAAAACGAATTTTATTCTCGAATTGCAGAGAAAATAGCGCACGCTGCTGAGCTGAACGACACAATGCCGTTTACCACCATGAGCGCTAATGTACTTACAGAACCATACAAAGCACAATACTTGAACGTTTACGAAAAAGGAGCCTTAATTGGGATGTGTATTGATCTTATCATTCGTGAAAAAAGTAATGGTGAAAGAGGTATTCTTGATTTGATGCAAAAATTATCAACAGAGTATGGTGCTTCTAAACCATTTGATGACGCAGAATTATTTGATAAAATAACATCATTAACTTATCCAGAAGTTGGCGAATTCCTAAAAACCTACGTAGCAGGACCTACGCCAATACCTTATACTGATTTCTTAGAAAAAGTAGGTGTTGCTAAAACAACTGTAAAAGTAGCAGGAAATGTGTTCTTAAAAGGGCAGTCACCATACATCACTATCAATCAAGCGACCAAAGAAATTGTAGTTTTACCAAACATCGATTTGAATGTATTTTACACCTCTTTAGGATTAAAAGGAGGCGATATTATAGCAGCTGTAAACAACAAAGCGTACAACCTTGACAACATTTACGAACTTATATCAGACAGTCAAAAATGGAAAGAGGACGAGATCATCGAATTTAAGATGAAACGCGATGGCAAAGAAGAAATTATCAAAGGCAAAGTAAAATTCCCTTATGAAGAATCCGAAAGCTTGATGGCTAGCGACGGACCAAAGAAAGCCCTGAGAGAAGCTTGGCTGAAAGGTTAACAATATACTTTAATTGATCAACATCCCAATTTATAAATGAATTGGGATTTTTTTTGTCAAAATATGATGGAAGAACTCACTTCATTACAACAATTTTCTTTATTTTGCGCCAAATTAATCAATGCAAAACTGCGCAAGCTTTAGGACAACAATCCAAGCGAAACCGCAACATGAAGTCCATAAAAATCAATTTAACACCAATGAAAAAATCAATTTTTGCAGTAGTTACGCTGCTTGTTTTAGCAGCTTGTTCAAAATCAGAACCAAAAGGCAACGTACATATCACCGGAAATATCAAAGGATTAAAAAACGGCACCTTATACCTACAACGCATAGTTGATACTTCATTAGTTGTTTTAGACTCCATCAAAATTGAAGGTAAATCAACTTTTGAAAGTCATATTACCCTCGATTCTCCTGAAATGTTATATTTATCGCTAGATCGCGGTGTAACCAACTCATTGGACAATAACATCTCCTTTTTTGCAGAACCAGGAAATCTAACTGTAGAAACAACACTTGACAATTATTTGGCAGATGCAGTTGTAAAAGGATCTAAAAACAATGACGTTTTTGAAGAATACAAAAAAATCAAAAACCGTTTCACGGATGAAAACTTAACCTTAGTGGAGCAAAAATTCAAAGCAATAAAAAGAAAAAACAACGCTGCCATTGACAGCTTAACAGCTAAACAAGATTCTAATTTAAAACGCAGGTATTTGTTTGCTACGAATTTTGCTTTAAATAATAGAGATTTAGAGGTAGCACCTTACATTGCACTTTCAGAGATTTATGACATCAATATCAAATTTTTAGATACTATTCAAAAAGCGATGTCGCCAAAAGTAGCTCAATCTCTTTACGGAAAAAAACTAACTAAATTTGTTGCTAGCGCAAAACAGTAAGTTAACAAAAATCCATTTCAAATCCATTTCTTAACAAGGAATGGATTTTTTTTGTTTTGTATGTTGACATTTCATTTAGAAAAAAATATTTTCGACGTTACTTACTATCAAAATATATAAGATTGATTACAAAGTCGCTTAGCGCTAGTTTAAAATTAACAAAAGCTGATAACATTCATTTTTCGGCAACACGAAAAAAAGGAATAACAATTAAAAAATCTACTGAAACAATTAGCAACATTTATGTAACAAATTCAACTAAAAACAAACTAACTGTTTAGAAAATAACAAAATATAAAAAACAACTAACAAACCTTTAAAAATGAAAAATCTAAAAATTTCTTTGGTTGCAGTAGCCATAATTATGGCTTCATGCAATAAAAAAGAAGAGCTCATTTCAGGTGTTACCATTAGCAACATGGATACGCTTGTCAATCCAGGTGATAACTTTGATGCCTATGTAAACGGAACTTGGGTGAAAAAAAATAAAATTCCGGCGGATAAAACTTCGTATGGTGCTTTTGATATTTTATATGATCAATCTCAAAAAAATGTAAAAGCAATTATTGAAGAGGCATCGAAAGGAAGCTTTGCAGAGGGTTCTGACGAGCAAAAAATAGGCGATTACTACAATTCTTTCATGAACAGAAAGGATCGTGATGCAAAAGGAACAGCTCCTATTCAGCCCGAATTAAAAAACATTGATGCTATTGCCAATTATAGCGACTTGGCTGCATACTTTGGAAAATCAAACAGAACAGGTATTTCTGTACCTTTCTCTGTTGTGGTAACAGAAGATTTTAAAAATCCTAAACAGTACACCTTAATGACTTGGCAAGGCGGATTAGGACTTCCTGAACGAGAGTATTATTTGCAGACTGATGCTAAAATGGTAGAAACTCGTACCAAATATGTGGCACATATTGAAAAAATGCTACAATTGGTTGGGCTACCTAATCCTGCGCAAAGCGCTACTAAAATCATGGCTTTAGAAACGGCATTAGCAACCAAGCACATGAAAAAAGAGGAAACCAGAAATACAGCAAAATTATACAACAAGTATAATGTTGCCGATTTAAAAACACTAATGGCAGATTTCGATTGGAATGCAATGCTTAAAAATGCAGGAATTGACAAAGAAAAAACCATCGTGATTTCCCAAATTGAATACACCAAAAGTTTAAACAGTATCATTAAGAATACTCCATTAGACACGTGGAAAACCTACCTAAAGTGGAGTTTAATCAACAGTACGGCCAATTATCTTTCAACCAATTTAGACAAACAAAATTTTGACTTTTACGGAAAAACACTTTATGGGACAGAAGCTCAAGAAGAAGATTGGAAAAGGGGCGTAAGTAGTGTTAACGATGGCTTGGGAGAAATCGTGGGCAAAGTGTATGTCAAAAAACATTTTTCGCCTGAGGCTAAAGAGCGAATGACAGCAATGGTAAAAAATCTTTTAAAAGCCTATGCTGAAAGTATAAAAAAACTGGATTGGATGAGTGAAAACACCAAAAAAGAGGCGCTTGCGAAGGTAGATAAATTCATGATCAAGATTGGTTATCCAGACAAATGGAGAGATTACTCGGCTCTTAAAGTAGCAAAAAACGATTTGTATGGAAATGCACAACGATCTAGAGAGTTTGAATACAACCGAATGCTAAACAAATTAGGAAAACCAGTTGACAGAACCGAATGGGGAATGACTCCACAAACAGTAAATGCTTATTACAACCCAACTTTAAATGAAATTGTATTTCCTGCAGCTATTTTGCAACCCCCTTTCTTCAATCTAAAAGCAGACGATGCCGTTAATTATGGCGGAATTGGCGCTGTAATTGGACACGAAATTGGTCATGGATTTGACGATCAAGGTAGTACCTTTGATGGCGAAGGCGTTATGAGAAACTGGTGGACTCCGCAGGACTTAACAGCTTTTCAGGCAAAAACCAAGTCGTTAGTTGATCAGTACAGTGCATTTAAGGTTTTTCCAGATTTGAATCTAAACGGTGAATTTACTCTTGGAGAAAATATAGGAGATTTAGGCGGATTAAGTATTGCAATTAAAGCTTACAAACTAAGTCTTAACGGAAAAGAAGCTCCTGTAATGGATGGTTTCAGTGGAATTCAACGAGTGTTTTTAGGTTGGGGACAAGTATGGATGGATAAAAGTCGTGAAAAAGCAATTCGCAATCAAATAGCTTCTGATCCGCATTCACCAGCTAAATTTAGAATCAATGCTGTTGTACGTAACGTTCCTGAATTTTACGAAGCATTTAAAATCAAACCAACAGATTCACTTTATTTATCAGCTGATAAACGTGTAAAAATTTGGTAAAACCGTTTAAAAAAAAAAATCAAAGCTCAGCCCTATGCTGGGCTTTGTTTTTTTATTCATCTTTATTTTTTTCTGTTTAAATCCAAGCTACAAGATTAAACTTTATTAGCTTCTCCTCTATTTGATTTAATTACAAAAAGTACTCCTTACAATTTAGTATCAATTAGCAAACTAATTTTAAACATTTACGATCTTTCACTTTGGGAGTGCTTCAGGATTTCATAACACAAACGAAAATAGTTCTCTTCTACTTTTCTCCTTGTTATCAAAGTTTCAAAAATTGGATTTTTTAAAAAAGTAAGAAATAAAAAAAAACCACCTAACAAAAGTTAGATGGTTTATCGAAGAGCCGGCGGAGGGACTCGAACCCACGACCTGCTGATTACAAATCAGCTGCTCTA
>CAZMHK010000078.1:0-13919 GCA_964566045.1 uncultured Flavobacterium sp. | reverse complement strand
ATACCAAGACATCCCAAGTTTTAGAAAAATTCGAACGATTGACAATTTATCCTGCCAATATGTTTGTTACTTCACCCGATGTGCTACAAAATGCCATTTGGGAAATTCAGCAAGATTTGGTCAAACAGGTAGATTATTTTAAAGAAATAGGCAAACATCTGGAAGCAAAACGACTCGAAGAACGTACTAATTTCGACTTAGAAATGATTCGAGAATTGGGTTATTGCTCCGGAATTGAAAATTACTCCCGTTATTTAGATGGCCGTTTACCGGGCACAAGACCTTTTTGCTTACTGGATTATTTCCCTAAAGATTATTTGATGGTCGTTGATGAAAGTCACGTTACTTTATCACAAGTTAGTGCTATGTACGGAGGCGACCGCAGCCGTAAAGAAAACTTAGTAGAATACGGTTTCCGACTTCCCGCTGCAATGGACAATCGTCCATTAAAATTTGAGGAATTTGAAGCCATGCAAAACCAAGTCATTTATGTATCTGCTACTCCTGCTGATTATGAATTGCAAAAAACAGAAGGTGTTGTGGTAGAGCAAGTAATTCGTCCAACCGGATTATTAGATCCTATTATTGAAATTAGGCCGAGTTTAAATCAAATTGACGATTTAATTGAAGAAATTCAACAACGAGCCGAACAAGATGAACGTGTTTTGGTGACTACTTTGACAAAAAGAATGGCTGAAGAGTTGGCTAAATACTTAACTAAAGTTCATATTCGTTGTCGTTATATTCACTCAGAAGTAGACACTTTGGAACGAATTGAAATCATGCAAGATTTAAGAAAAGGTATTTTTGATGTATTAATTGGTGTCAACTTATTGCGTGAAGGTCTTGACTTACCTGAAGTTTCTCTTGTTGCGATTTTAGATGCCGACAAAGAAGGTTTCTTACGAAGCCACCGATCTTTAACACAAACTATTGGTCGTGCGGCTAGAAACCTGAACGGAAAAGCCATTATGTATGCTGATAAAATTACAGACAGCATGCAAAAAACAATTGATGAAACCTCATACCGCAGAACCAAACAAATCAATTACAACGTTGAAAACAATGTAGTTCCGCAAGCGCTGAACAAAAAAATCGAAAGCGCATTTACCAAAAATACTTTGGTAGATTACGAACTGGGCAACAGCGCACCAGTAGCCGCAGAGCCTGTAAATGCCTATTTATCGAAACCTGAAATCGAAAAATTGATTCGAGAGAAAAGAAAAAACATGGAAAAAGCAGCCAAAGAATTAGACTTTATGCAGGCGGCCAAATTCCGTGATGAAATCAAAGCATTACAAGAGCAACTTACTTAATTGTGTTGCTCTTGAAAAATAGTCAATAGAACTTCGCTCTCAATAACAGAGAAAGGTGATTGTTCCATTAATTTTAATATGCGTTTAGTCGCGTGCGGATTTAACCCCATTTTAATGGCAATTTGCTGAATTGCTGCTAATTCTTTGTCATGCAAAACGCCATCGCAATGCATTAGTAATGCCAATCGATAAAATTGCTGTATGCGCATAAACTCTGATCGAATAGGAAGCTCCGGCAATTCTTCATGAAATAGCGCTTGAAAATCAGCAGTATTAAAACCTAGTTCAATAGCCACAATTCGCAAGAACTCGTATTCTCTTGGATGTAGTTTACCATCAACGGTGGCAAAAGCAATTAATTCTAAAAGTAAACTTTTCTTTTCTTCGAAAGTAGCCATCAAATTCCTATTTTTAGCTAAATTATTGTTTTTAGATCACATACACAAAATCACTTTTATGACAGTGAAATTTTTATCCGTTTGGTTGTTGTTATTAGTTTCAGTAATAGCTCAAGGTCAATCAAGTACCGCAACCCAACAAATGAGTACTTTTGAAATCAAAGCTCCACAATTACAAACCACCAAAAAAATCTGGGTATACTTGCCTAAAAATTACAAAAGTTCCAAAAAGAAATATCCGGTAATGTACATGCACGACGGTCAAAATCTATTCGATGCTGCAACTTCTTATAGTGGCGAGTGGAATATTGATGAAAAACTCGATAGTTTGCAAGCCCAAATTATCGTTATCGGAATTGCGCATGGCAATGAAAAACGACTAGACGAACTTACGCCTTTTAAAAACGAAAAATATGGAGGCGGCAAAGCAGACGAATACTTAGAATTCATCACCAAAACACTAAAACCGTATATTGATCAAAACTTTAGAACCAAAACCGATAAAAATCATACGCTGATTATGGGAAGTTCTTTGGGTGGACTCAACTCCTTTTACGCCGTTTTAAAATATCCTGAAGTATTTAGCAAAGCAGGTGTTTTTTCACCTTCGTTTTGGTTTTCGAAAGAGATTTACACGTTCATGGAAAACAGTAAAAAAACAAAAGCCAAAATCTATTTTCTTTGTGGAGACAATGAAAGTCCAGAAATGGTTTCTGACCTGAACAAGATGGAATACCTCTTGAACTCGAACCGCTGTTATTGCTTAAACAGAAACGAGAAAAAAATAGTTAAAGGTGGCCAACACAACGAAAAACTGTGGAGAGATGGTTTTGTGGACGCGCTTTTGTGGCTTGACTATTAATTTTGAAAATGATTGAAACACATGAAACTTTTATTGCATCAATACGATTTAAAACTCAAACATACTTTTACCATTTCGAGAAAATCAATCAACACGCAGCCTACATTAATTGTCGAGTTACAAAGTGGCGGTTTTTCTGGTTACGGTGAAGCTACAGCAAATCCGTATTATAATATTACGGTGCCCATGATGGTTGAAGATTTAAAGAAGTTAGAGTCCATTTTAGACACCCTTAAACCTTGCAAACCAGAAGAATTTTGGATGAAAGTAGTACCTTTTTTAACACATAATAAATTTGCATTGTGTGCCATAGACAATGCGTACAACGATTGGTATGCACGATCTAAAGGTTTAAAATTATACGAATTATGGAACTACAATACTTTAAATAATCCGCTGAGC
Organism: uncultured Flavobacterium sp.; assembly: GCA_964566045.1. Classification (GTDB taxonomy): domain Bacteria; phylum Bacteroidota; class Bacteroidia; order Flavobacteriales; family Flavobacteriaceae; genus Flavobacterium. Next base: position 10,941 of record CAZMHK010000078.1, on the reverse strand, counting down.
AATTATACGATTGGAATTGATTCTATTGACAAAATGATTGCCAAAATGGAGGAGTTGCCTTGGCCGATTTATAAAATTAAATTAGGTACAGCTGAAGATTTAGCAATAGTAAAAGCACTTCGCAAACATACCAATGCCATTTTTAGAATTGATGCCAACTGCGGATGGACAGTAGACGAAACACTTAAAAATGCAAAGGAATTGCAACAGCTTGGCGTAGAATTTTTAGAACAACCTTTGCCTGCAAACGATTGGGAAGGTCATAAAAAAGTATTTGAAAACTCCGTTTTACCTATTATTGCTGATGAAAGTTGCATTGTTGAAACAGATGTAGCGAAATGTCACCAACATTTTCACGGTATAAATATCAAACTAACCAAGTGTGGCGGCTTGACTCCTGGCCGACGCATGTTAGCCGAAGCCAAGAAACTAGGAATGAAAACCATGGTGGGTTGTATGACCGAATCAACCGTGGGAATCTCCTCTATCGCGCATTTACTCCCTGAATTGGATTTTGTAGACATGGATGGCGCATTATTATTGCAGGAAGACATCGCTACCGGAATTAAGTTAGAATTCGGCAAAACAATCTACGCTGATTCTGCTGGAAACGGCGTGCAACTTTTGTAAACTAGCAAAGGAAAGCGACTATTAAAAAAAACAACCGCTAATTACTTATAAACCGTACCTTTGCTAAAAATACATACCATGACAAATAACGATATCTTCAAAAAACTTCGCGTAGCATTGATGTTACGTGACGATCAAATAGTAGAAATTTTAGAATTAGTTGATTTTAGAATTTCAAAATCAGAATTAGGCGCTTTTTTTAGAGATGAAAAGCACGAAAATTATATGGAATGCGGAGATCAAGTGTTGCGTAATTTCTTGAACGGATTGGTAATTCACTTGCGTGGAACGAAAGAAAACCCGAAGAACCCAAAAGACGTTTTAGCCAAACACAAAGCGCAAATTCCTGTAAAAGACGGTGCCGAAAACAGACCTGAATTTAAAGCAAAACCAAGAGACCCTGAAGGTGCACGCGGAGATGAAGCTCCTGCTAAAGCAAAACCAGCTGTAAAAAAACCATTCAAAAAAACTTTCGCAAAAGGAACTCCTAAAGTGCAAGTAGTTGAAAAAGTAAAATACAACTTCGGTAAAAACAAAAAATAAGCCGAATGAAAACAGCGATTGTTATTGGAAGTACCGGATTGATTGGCTCTGCCTTGGTACAACTTTTATTAGAGAGTGCTGATTACAGCAAAGTCATTACTTTCGTAAAAAGAGATACAGGTTTGCAACATCCTAAACTCGTGCAACATCAAATTGATTTCGATGCACCAGAAAGTTTCCAACAGTACATCGTGGGTGATGATTTGTTTTGCACTATTGGAACAACTATCAAAAATGCAGGAAGCCAAGAAGCGTTTAGAAAAGTAGATTTTGAATACCCAAAACAGTTTGCAAGTATTGCTGTAGCACAAAATGTAAAACAGTTTTTATTGATTTCTTCATTGAACGCATCGGCAACATCAACTAATTTTTACCTTAAAACCAAAGGTGAAATACAGGATTTTTTAAAAACCTTACCCTTTGAGAACGTTGCTATTTTACAACCTTCGCTATTACTTGGTCCAAGAGCTGAATTTAGGTTTGGCGAAAAAGTAGGTGCATTTTTTATGAAAATATTTTCCTTTATATTTCAAGGGAACTTAAAAAAATATAAAGCCATACAAGGCGCTACCGTTGCCAAAGCCATGTACACACTAGCTCAAAAAAACACAGTAGGTTTTCATATTTATGAATCGGACGTACTTGAAGAACTCGGTAAATAAAGGTCATTTAAAATCCTGATAAGTCATCAGGATTTTTTTTAATCAAAATCAAATCCTATGAAACGGCTATTCTCTTTACTCTTTGTATTTTTTGCACTAAATCTTTCTGCTCAAACTAAAAAAGTTGCCGATCCTGCTTTCTTTTTTGATGGAAAATTGGTTTCGCAACAAACCATTGCTTACATCGAACCCGACCTTATTGCAACCGTTAATATTATAAAAAGAGATACAGTAATAAACAATGTCCGCTTTGAAGGTCAACTTTTTATTCAATCCAAAAATCCGAAACAGTTTGACTTCATGACTTTGGAACAAATAAAAAATGAATATACCAAAGTCAAAACCAAAAATGTGGGATACGCAATCAATGGTGAAATAATCAAAGACGGCATCGAGACTATACAGTTAAATCGCAATTATATCCTAGAAGTCAATACAACGAACACCACCGAATTTTACAATTTAAGTTCTGGAGAAATTCAATCAGACATCATACACATTCTCGGAAAAACTGCAAAAAACATCAAGGATAAAAAAGAGCAGATTTTAAAAGATGCTCCAAAAAAAGAACAAAACTAAAGGTAAAAGCTTTCAGTTTGCGGTTTACGAACTACAACTCAACATACTACAACCTACTTTTTCGCGAGCCCAATCTGGTCTTTTGGCAAACCATTTCTCAAATTCGGGTTGTTCAGCGTATGGTTTTTGAAGCACATTAAATAATTCTTCTACAATTGAATAGTCCCCTTTTTCGGATGCATCAATAGCTAATTGCGCCATATAATTACGTAACACATATTTCGGATTACAAGCATTCATTTTGTTTGCTCGCTCTTCATCTGAAATAGTCTCCTTTTGTAAACGATTCAAATAATTTTGCAACCATTGTTCCCACTCGGCTCGCACCTTTTGAGGCAATTGTTCTTCATTGTAAAATGCTAAGCAAATAATATCAAAAGCTGCTTCAACAGTGTTTTCTTTTGTGATTTTACCCAACATTCTAAAAAAGAGTGTCATGTCTGTTTCTGCCTTTTCTAATAATTGCATCAAAGTACCAATTAAAATCAAATCATTTTCAGCATCACCTGTTAATCCCAATTTATCCTGCATCATTTGTAAATAATCCTTTTCGTAGTCGGATCGAAAAGACTCTAAAATAGCTTCTAAAGGCGCCGCTTCTTCAATAAGAGGAAATAAAGCATTTGCCAATTGATACAAGTTCCACAACGCAATTTCGGCTTGATTACCAAATCGATATCTTTTATATTGAGCATCAGTTGTATTGGGTGTCCAACCTGAATTGTAATCCTCAAGCCAACCGTAAGGTCCATAATCAATCGTAATTCCGTGAATAGACATATTATCGGTATTCATCACACCATGTACAAAACCCACGCGCTGCCAATGAATAATCATGTTGCGAGTCGCTTTTGCAACAGCACTAAAAAAGGCAACATATTTTGATACACCTTCTTCCTTTATACCTGAGAAATGGAATTTGATGGTATAATCAGCCAATAATCTTAGATTTTCAAGATCATTGCGGGCGGCAAAAATCTCGAAGCTTCCAAAACGAATAAAAGAAGGCGCTACTCTACATACGACCGCTCCTTTTTCATAAGCAGGATTGCCATTGTATAAAATATCACGTAAAACCGGGTCACCTGTTTCCATCAAAGATAAAGAACGTGTAGTCGGAACTCCTAAATGATGCATGGCCTCAGCACACAAATATTCACGGATAGACGAGCGTAAAACCGCAAAACCGTCTGCATTACGAGAGTACGGTGTTGGTCCGGCTCCCTTTAATTGAAGAGTGTACAACTTATTTTCATACAAAACCTCAGTCAAATTTATCGCACGACCATCGCCCAACTGCCCCGCCCAATTGCCAAACTGATGTCCTGCATAACACATGGCATAAGGTTTAGTTTCCGGATAAACTGTTGATCCTGAAAAAACATTTAAAAACTCAGTACTGGCCAAATCAGTTTGTGATAAACCAATATTGTCTGCAACTTCAGCAACAGCATGAATTAACACAGGATTAGATGGCACCACCGGTTGCACATATGAAAAACAAGCTTTTTCCACTTGACGCGGTGTATTATTTTGATCTTTATCAGCTGGTAATTCCGTAATAAAGCTATTGTGTATGTGAAGTTTCATAAACTATTTTTTGAATAGACAAAGATAAATCAAAGGGCTAACAAAACACTTTTTGTTACAATTTTATTAGCAATAGTTTAGGTTAAAGTAAAAGCGAAGCAAAAAAAAACCTGCTTGCCAGAGACAAACAGGTTTGTAATATATAACAAAAAATAAATTAAGAAAGTGCCGCTTGTACTTGATCAGCTGCTTCTTGAAATTCAACAGCAGATAAAATTGGCATTCCTGAATTATCGATTAATTCTTTTGCAATAGCTGCATTGGTACCTTGTAAACGAACAATGATTGGTACTTTAATAGCATCACCCATATTTTTGTAAGCATCAACAACACCTTGTGCCACACGGTCACAACGTACAATTCCACCAAAAATATTAATCAAAATCGCTTTAACGTTTTGATCTTTTAGGATAATACGGAAAGCAGTTTCAACACGTTTTGCATCAGCAGTTCCTCCTACGTCAAGGAAGTTAGCAGGCTCAAAACCAGCATATTTAATTAAATCCATAGTTGCCATTGCAAGACCTGCTCCGTTTACCATACATCCTACAGTACCGTCAAGGTCAACATAGTTCAATCCTACTTCTTTTGCTTCAACTTCGATTGGATTTTCTTCACGAACGTCACGCATGTCAGCATATTTTGCTTGTCTGTATAAAGCATTATCATCGATATTTACTTTAGCATCAACAGCCATAATTTTGTTATCAGATGTTTTCAAAACCGGGTTGATTTCGAACATAGAAGCATCTGATCCGATGTATGCATTGTATAAAGAGTCGATGAATTTCACCATTTCTTTAAAAGCATTTCCAGAAAGACCTAAGTTAAAAGCAATTCTTCTTGCTTGAAAACCTTGTAATCCTACAGAAGGATCAATTTCTTCAGTAAAAATCAAGTGTGGTGTGTGCTCAGCAACTTCTTCAATATCCATTCCACCTTCAGTAGAATACATGATCATGTTACGTCCTGTAGCTCTATTCACTAAAACAGAAACATCAAATGCAGAAGTTGCACTTTCACCAGGATAGTATACATCTTCAGCAATTAATACTTTGTGTACTTTTTTACCTTCAGCAGACGTTTGAGGTGTAATTAATTGCATTCCGATGATTTGTTCTGCAATCTCTTCTACTTGCTGTAAATTTTTAGCAAGTTTCACTCCTCCACCTTTTCCACGTCCACCTGCGTGAATTTGTGCTTTTACCACATACCAACTAGTACCGGTTTCAGTTGTTAATTGTTTGGCAGCAGCTACCGCTTCTACTGGGCTATTAGCAACGATTCCGCGTTGAATACGCACTCCGTAGCTAGCTAAAATCTCTTTTCCTTGATATTCGTGTATGTTCATAATATAGAATTTGTCTGGCTTCTGAAATTTTTTCAGATTTTAAAGTGGCACAAAAATAGCAAAATTATGTGTAACTGCTCTTTTTTTTACTAAAAAAATGGGGAATTATTAGTGATGAAAGACTACTGAAACGGTGTCAACCAAAACAAATTTAAGCTTATGTTATAATTTTGTTATATTTTTTTATCTCAAGTTGAAATTCAGCTTCATTTGAGTGTTTCTGCTTGCGATTTGTCTATTTGTAGACTCGAATTTTATCGAAAAAACAAATCACCTCCCTTTAAATCACGTTTTTGTATTTTTCACAACGTTTTTCTGTTATTACTATAAAAAATACTCGTATTTAACCAATTTGACTAATATTCCATACTAAATATTTAATTTTGAAGAAAAAAAATTAAGCATGAAAGTTAAAGAACAAGGTCTGTATTTGCCCGAATTTGAACACGATAATTGCGGAGCAGGATTTATTTGTAATCTCAATGGAATTAAGTCGAACGATATTATTCACAAAGCACTTGACATTTTAATCAAGTTAGAACACCGCGGTGCCGTAAGTTCTGACGGACGCACAGGAGACGGCGCTGGAATTTTATTTGATATTCCTCACGCTTTTTTTAAAAAAGTATGTGATTTTGATATTCCGGAAATAAGAGAATATGCTGTAGGAATGTTGTTTATGCCTAAAAGTGCGAACCAACTTTTATTTTGTAAAACTACTTTTGAAAAAGCCATTCAAGATCAAAACTTATCCATTTTAGGCTGGCGTACCGTTCCAGTTGATGTTACGAACTTGGGTGCAATTGCTGCCGAAAAAGAACCAAATGTAGTTCAAGTTTTTGTGGGTAAAAATGGGCAAGATTTGACAGAACAAGCTTTTAATGCCAAAATGTTTGCCGCCCGAAAAATAGCAGAACATACCGTATTGAATTCCAGAATATCCGAGAGCTATCGTTTTTATTTCTCTAGTTTTTCAACCACTACAATAATATATAAAGGTTTATTGATGCCAGAAGACATCAGTAGGTATTACACCGATTTGCTTGATGATGACTTGGTAACCCGATTGGCATTGGTTCACCAACGTTTTTCTACCAATACTTTTCCGTCTTGGGAACTCGCGCAACCGTTTCGCTATATGTGCCATAATGGAGAAATCAATACACTCCGCGGAAACATAAGTCGCATGCGTGCCCGTGAGGAATTGATGAAAAGTGATGTTTTTGGCGAAGACATCAAAAAATTATTCCCAATTATCTTGGAGGGAAAATCAGATTCGGCATCGATGGATATGGTTATTGAATTGTTACTGATGACAGGTCGTTCCTTGCCCGAAGCCATGATGATGGTAGTTCCTGAGGCTTGGGAAAAACACCAAACGATGTCTGATGACAAAAAAGCTTTTTACGAATATAACGCTTGTATAATGGAACCTTGGGATGGTCCAGCCTCCATTCCTTTTACAGATGGTAACGTTATTGGAGCATTATTGGATAGAAATGGATTGCGTCCTTCTCGATACACCTTAACCAAAAGTGGTTTCGTAATTATGTCCTCTGAAATTGGAGTATTGGATATCAAACCAGAAGATGTTGTTCAACACGGTAGATTAGAACCGGGGAAAATGTTTTTGGTTGACATGAATGAAGGTCGCATCATAGAGGATGACGAAATCAAAAATGCAATTGTCACCAAGCGACCTTATAAACAATGGCTTGAAGAAAATTTACTTTCGCTAGCTCAAATTCCGTACACTGATAATCTCATTCCAGTTGAAAATATTGATTTTGAAACCAGACAACGCTTATTTGGATATACGATTGAAGATTTAAAAACAATCATCAACCCAATGGGTGCCGAAGGAGCCGAAGCACTAAGTTCAATGGGGAATGATACTCCGCTTGCTGTATTGTCTGATCAGCCTCAATTGTTGTATAATTATTTCAAACAACTTTTTGCACAAGTAACTAACCCTCCACTCGATGGTATTCGCGAGGAAATCATTACGGATATTAGCTTGGCAATTGGTGGCGATTATAATATTTTTGACATTGTTCCCAAACATTGTAAAAAACTAAAAATCCAAAATCCTGTTATCTCCAACGAAGATTTAGACAAAATAAGAAACATCGATCATGCCGATTTCAAATCAGTGACTATTTCAATGTTATACGAAATCAAAAAAGGAGTAAACGGCTTAGAACGCGCACTTGAAAAAGCAGTACAAGCCACCTACAAAGCAGTTACAGAAGGCTGTAATATTGTAATTTTATCAGACAGAGGTGTAAGCGAAAAAATGGCTCCTATTCCAATGTTATTGGCGTGTTCGTATATTCATCATTCGCTAAATATTCTTAAAGTTCGATCAAAATTTGGGATTCTTATTGAATCGGCAGAACCACGTGAACCACATCATTTTGCGCTTTTATTTGGTTATGGAGCAAGTGCCATAAACCCGTACATGATCAACGAAATTATCCACAATCAAGTAAATGCAGGATTTATCACTGGTGTAAAAGCAGATTATGCCATCAAAAATTACAACAAAGCCATTGCAAAAGGGATACTGAAAATCATGAATAAAATCGGAATTTCTACTTTGCATTCGTACAGAGCGGCTCAAATTTTTGAAATCTTAGGATTGAACAAAACATTTACTTCTAAATATTTCCCTTACACGCCATCACGCATTGAAGGAATTGGTTTGATGGAAATTGAAAAAGAAGTCAAAAAAAGATATCAAAAAGCCTTTCCAAATTCTACAGTCAGTAATTTACTTCCACTAGAAATTGGCGGTGTTTACAGATGGAGAAGATCTGGAGAAAAGCACATGTTCAACCCAACCACGATTTCTAAATTACAACAAGCTGTTCGCTTAAACAGTCCTGAAAGCTATAAGGAGTATTCAAAAATGGTCAATGATCAAAGTGAAAATTTGATGACCATAAGAGGCTTATTTGAATTCAACAATTTAGATCCTATCCCTTTGGATGAAGTGGAACCTTGGACTGAAATTGTAAAAAAATTCAAAACAGGTGCCATGTCATATGGATCTATCAGCCAGGAAGCACATGAAAACCTGGCGATTGCCATGAACCGAATTGGAGGTAAAAGTAATTCTGGAGAAGGAGGAGAAGATCCAAAACGTTTTCAAAAAGACTTAAATGGCGACTCTAGAAATAGCGCTATCAAACAAGTTGCTTCAGGACGTTTCGGAGTTTCGATTAACTATTTGACCAACGCTCGTGAGATACAAATCAAAATGGCACAAGGGGCAAAACCTGGTGAAGGCGGACAATTACCTGGCGAAAAAGTAGTGCCTTGGATTGCCGAAACACGAAATTCAACACCATATGTTGGCTTAATTTCGCCACCACCGCATCATGATATTTATTCAATTGAAGATTTATCGCAGCTGATTTTTGACTTAAAAAATGCCAACCGCGAAGCTAGAATCAATGTCAAATTAGTATCTGAAGTTGGTGTAGGTACAATTGCCGCTGGAGTTGCAAAGGCAAAAGCAGACGTGATTCTAATTTCAGGATACGACGGAGGAACTGGAGCCGCTCCATTGACATCATTGACTCATACCGGAATTCCTTGGGAACTTGGACTTGCCGAAGCGCAACAAACATTGATTTTAAACGATCTACGAAGCCGAATCGTTTTAGAATGTGATGGTCAATTAAAAACGGGTCGCGATGTGGCTATAGCAGCCTTACTTGGAGCAGAGGAATTTGGTTTTGCAACAGCGCCCTTAGTAGCTTCAGGTTGTATCATGATGCGAGCGTGTCACTTGAATACATGTCCAGTAGGAATTGCAACACAAGATCCTGAATTGAGAAAAAATTTCAAAGGAACACCAGAGCACATTATCAACTTCATGTATTTTATTGCCGAAGAATTGCGAGAAATCATGGCTCAATTAGGCTTTAGAACCTTGAAAGAAATGGTTGGACAATCACAAAAACTGAATGTAAACAAAGCTATTAAGCATTATAAAGCAAGTGGACTAGATTTGTCTTCCATTTTATACAAGCCTGAAAAAGCAAAAGAAGTTCCCAATCACAATACAACTACTCAAGATCATGCTTTGGATCATGTATTGGATTTTGATATTATTAAAGCGGCGATTCCATCAATTTACAGAAAAGAAAAAACAAGAGTTACCTTCGATATCAAAAACACCGATCGTTCTGTTGGAGCCATATTGAGTAACGAAATTTCAAAAATTTATGGCGCACAAGGATTACCTGAAGATACTATTTTAGTTGATTTTACAGGATCCGCTGGGCAAAGTTTTGGCGCTTTTGCAACAAATGGTTTATCATTTAAAATTCATGGCAACTGCAATGACTATCTAGGCAAAGGTCTTTCTGGGGGGAAACTAATTATTAAAGTTCCTCCTACTGCTACTTTCAAACCCGAAGAAAATATCATTATTGGTAATGTGGCTTTGTACGGCGCTATCACTGGCGAAGCCTACATTAATGGTATGGCGGGAGAACGTTTTTGTGTTCGAAATTCAGGAGCGACAGCTGTGGTAGAAGGAATTGGAGATCATGGCTGCGAATATATGACTGGCGGAACTGTAGTGGTTTTAGGAAAAACTGGAAGGAATTTTGCAGCCGGTATGAGCGGTGGAATTGCGTATGTTTTCGATCCCAATAAAAAATTTGATGCACGAGTTTGCAACATGGAAATGGTTGGCTTGGAATCTTTAGAGGAGGACGATTTTACCAAATTACGTCGTTTGATTAAAAATCATTCACTGTATACGAGTAGTCCTTTAGCAAAAAGGATCCTAGAGGATTGGGAAAATCAACAGCAGTATTTTGTAAAAGTAATGCCTACAGATTACAAAAAAGCGTTGCAACGCTTGGCCGAAGAAAAAGAAATTAAAGAACTTATAGCGTCATAGTCATGGGAAAAATAGGAGGATTTAAAGAATATTCTAGAACCGACGAAAGTAATGTTGCAGTTCCAGAAAGAGTTTCAAATTATAATGAATTTACAATTCCGTTAACCAAAGATAAAATCAAAGAACAAGGCTCCAGGTGTATGGATTGCGGCATTCCATTTTGCCACAGCTCTTGTCCGTTAGGAAACTTAATTCCTGATTTTAACGATATGGTGCATCAGGAGGAATGGGAAAGTGCACTTAAAATATTACAATCTACCAATAATTTTCCTGAATTTACAGGAAGACTTTGCCCAGCTCCTTGCGAAAAATCATGTGTATTAGGAATCATTAGCGAGCCAGTTGCTATCGAAAATATTGAAAAAAATATTATCGAAAGAGGCTTTGCCGAAGGTTGGATCAAACCACAAGCTCCAGAGGTTAGAACCGGAAAAACAGTTGCCGTAATTGGCTCTGGACCTGCTGGTTTGGCGGCAGCACAACAATTAAACCGCGCCGGACACACCGTTACCGTATTTGAAAGAGACAATGCCATTGGTGGATTATTGCGTTATGGAATTCCAAATTTCAAACTTGAAAAAGGAATTATTGATAGACGTATAAAAGTTTTAGAAGCGGAGGGAATTACTTTTAAAACCAATGTCAACGTTGGGGTAAATTATGAA
>CAZMHK010000077.1:0-14605 GCA_964566045.1 uncultured Flavobacterium sp. | reverse complement strand
AAAAGGTTTTTGTTTTTTACCGTGTCTTTGTAATCTAATTTTTACTGACATAATCGTGTGATTAAATTTTGAGGTACTCGACCTCGATTAATTAAGGGTGCAAAGATACATTTTTTCTAGATAAATACCACGGCTAAAACTAAATTTATGGACTTGCCTTTTTTCGATGCTGTTTTTGTCTAAAAAGTAGTATGAATCATGAGTTTTAATATGTTATTATTCTACATTTGTTGTATAAAATAGGTCTAAATGAAAAGATTTTTGGTTTTTGTTTGTTTTCTTGCGTTTTTCTCTTCTTGCGAAGAGGATATTCGTCTCAATAGCCCTTCGATGCAGGCACTAAAAGACAATGTTTTTTGGCGAGCGGTGAATACAACAGCGAGTGTACAAACAGATGGTTCGCTTTTGATAGAAGGTCAAACTAAGGATGAGGTGTTTCAATTAAAGACAGAAGAAACCGCTCTCCAATCTTACGCTCTCGGAAATGGTGATGCAAATAAAGTATTCTATAAAATTATAGCTCCCCAAGGTCAGTTTGTTTATGAAACAGGTAGTAACGCCTCAAGTGGTCAAATTACGATCACAGAGTTTGATAAGGTAGCCAATACTGTTTCTGGTACGTTTCAGTGCAGAGTTAGCAGCGATAGTGGTAATCCGCTAATGGGAAATACGGTGGTTTTTAGAGAAGGTGTTTTCTATAAAATTCCGATTAAAGTTGCCACTCCATAATTTGAAAAGTTAAGGTGTTTTGTAAGGACTCGTAGTAGGCTTTTTGGGAACGGTTTTGTTGAACGTATTAAAATAAAATCACAAATAAGCTAATATGTAGTAGATTAGAGAAAATTAGCACTACATTTGTTGTATTATTTAAATAAGTACATATGAACATTTTTGTTGGAAGCCTTCCATTCAGTATTGAGGAAGCAGATTTAAGAGAGTCTTTCGAGGCTTACGGAGCAGTAGATTCAGTTAAAATTATCTCAGATAAATTTACAGGAAGAAGTAAAGGATTCGGTTTTGTTGAGATGCCAAATGATGACGATGCTCAAAAAGCTATTGACGAATTGAACGGAGCTACTGTTCAAGGACGTGCAATTGTTGTAAACAAATCTGAGCCTAAACCAGAAGGTGAAAGAAGAAGTTATAACGACAACCGTCGTGGTGATGCACGCGGTGGTTACGGAAACAACCGTGGTGGAGATAGCCGTGGTGGAGACAGAGGAAGATATTAATATTTTTTTCAATCATATAAAAAAAGGTGTTCATGAAAATGAGCACCTTTTTTGTTGCATTTAATTTGTTGAAAAAAGAAATAAGTGCTAGCTTTAAAAGTGTTGTTTTGAAGTTTAGTATTGCTAGCACTCTCTTTTTTATTTGTTATAAATTGGCTACTAGCCAATCGCCAACCTCGCTGGTTTTATAGGTTTTGGTTCCTTTTGCAGCCAAATCTTCTGTTACGATTCCTTCTTCAAGTGATTTGTTCACTACGGCACGAATGGCTTCTGCTTCTTCGGTTAAACCAAAAGCATCTTCAAACATCATTGCGGCAGATAATATAGTTGCTAGCGGATTAGCAATATTCAAACCTGTAGCTTGCGGGTACGATCCGTGTATTGGCTCGTACAACGAAGTGTGTTCGCCCACTGACGCGGATGGCATTAATCCCATTGATCCAGAAATTACAGATGCCTCGTCGGTTAAAATGTCTCCAAATAAATTCTCGGTAATCAATACATCGTACGAGTTGGGCCATTGTACCAATCGCATAGCAACAGCATCCACAAATTCATACGAAACTTCCACTTCTGGATAATCTTTCTCCATCGCTTGAACGGTTTCTCTCCACAGGCGTGAAGTCTCTAAAACATTGGCTTTGTCAACACAGCATAGTTTTTTTGATCGGGTCATGGCTAACTCAAACCCTTTTTTTGCCAAACGTTTAACTTCGGCTCTTGTATAGGCGCAAGTATCGTAAGCAGTTTCTCCGTCATCTTTTCGGCCTTTTTCCCCAAAGTAAATACCACCGGTTAATTCTCTTAAAAAGACCAAATCTGTTCCTTCAATACGTTCTCTTTTTAATGGCGAATTGCCAATTAGCGAAGGAAAAGTAAAGGTAGGTCGTACATTAGCGAACAATCCTAATTTTTTACGCATCAACAATAAACCTTGCTCCGGACGTACTTTTGCTGTGGGATCGTTGTCGTATTTGGGATGTCCAATTGCGCCAAACAATACGGCATCGGCTGCCATACAAATTTCATGAGTTTCGTCAGGGTAAGGCACACCTACCGCGTCAATAGCACAGGCGCCTGTAAGAGCAGGTGTCCAAGTGATCTCGTGATTGAATTTTTTAGCAATCGCGTCGGATACTTTTACGGCTTCGTTTATTACTTCGGGACCAATTCCGTCTCCTGCTAAAAGGGCTATATTTAATTTCATTTTTTAAGCATTTATTATTTTAAGGTTCAAAGTTGTAAAGGTTCAAAGGTTCTGAGGTTCAAAGGTTCAGAAATTCAAAGGTTCAGAAATTCAAAGGTTCAGAGTCACACCAATAAAGAAAAAACTTTGATCCTTTGTCACTCTGAGCCTTTGTGTCTTTATTCAGATATGAGATTCAACATTTTCTGAGTGGCAATGATTGCGGCTACGGTTTGGTCAGAATCTAATCCTCGTGTTTTAAATTCTTTCCCGTTATTTACCCAAGTGATAATTGTTTCACAAAGAGCATCAGAGCTACTTCCGGGTGGAATACGCACCGCGTAATCAATTAAGGCAGGCAAAGTCCAGTTTTTACTTTTGTAAATTTTTGCCAAAGCATTCATAAAAGCATCAAATTGCCCGTCCCCTTGAGCATGCTCTTCAATGATTTCGCCATCTATTTTTAAGGATAGGGTAGTGGAAGGGCGCAAACCTTTGGCGTGTGATAAAATATACGAGTCGACTACAATGCGTTCTTGGTACGAATGACTGTCAAGAACGTCTGAAATGATATAGGGTAAGTCTTCCTTCGTGACCGTTTCTTTTTTGTCGCCTAATTCAATGATGCGTTGCGTGACAAGTTTTAAATCATCTGGATTTAACTGTAGGCCAAGTTCTTGCAAGTTTTTTTCTATATTGGCTTTGCCCGAAGTTTTTCCTAAGGCATATTTACGTTGGCGCCCAAAGCGTTCCGGAAGTAAATCGTTAAAATATAAATTGTTTTTATTGTCGCCATCAGCATGAATTCCGGCGGTTTGGGTAAAAACATTATCGCCAACAATTGGTTTATTGGCAGGAATGCGGTAGCCGGTAAAAGTTTCGACTAGTTTGCTAACAGAATACAAGGAGGATTCCTTAACTCCGATTTCAATTTCGGGTAGAAAATCGTTGATAACCGCAACCGTACTTTCTAAAGGCGCATTGCCTGCGCGTTCTCCCATTCCGTTTACGGTCACATGTAAACCGTGAATACCCGCTTTGACTGCTTCGAGTACGTTGGCTACACTTAAATCATAGTCGTTGTGAGCATGAAAATCAAAATGAGTATTGGGATATTTTTGTATGATTTGTGCAATAAAAGTCGCGGTTTCAGACGGAATTAAAACGCCCAACGTATCTGGTAACAAAATGCGTTTTACGTTTTGTTGGGTTAAAAAATCTAAAAATTCAAACACATATTCTGGCGAATTTCGCATTCCGTTTGACCAATCTTCAAGATATACATTGGTTTCGATGCCTTCTTGACGGGCTAAATTGATGGTTTGTGCAATTTCTTCAAAATGCTGTTCAGGTGTTTTTTTTAATTGGTGAACCAAATGATTTAATGAACCTTTGGTTAATAAATTTTGAACCTTTGCACCAGCTTTTAACATCCAATCAATAGAAAGTCCGCCGTCAACAAAGGTCAATACTTCGATGCGGTGGGTGTAGTTTTTTTCATTGGCCCAAGCCATAATTCCTTTTACTCCTTGAAATTCGCCTTCGCTTACACGTGCAGAAGCAATTTCGATACGATCGATATTTAGCTCTTCTAGTAAAAGTTGTGCTATTGTAAGTTTTTCTGCGGCCGAAAACGACACTCCCGATGTTTGTTCTCCATCGCGAAGTGTGGTGTCCATGATTTCAATTTTCCTTTTTTTCATTTTTTAGATTATACTCAACTGTCTGGATTTCGATTGTTCCAAAAACGTTTCATTATTGTAAAGGGCGACTAGATTTTTGTATAATCATCTAGCCGTAAAGATTTGTTTGTTTAGTATGGCAGTGCGCTAGCAAAACCCACAATTTCTTGTTTGATGTTTTGGAGGTAATCAATGTCATCAAACCCGTTTAGCATGTTGTTCTTTTTATATCCGTTGATGTCAAAAGATTCTTTTTCGCCGGTCGCAACTAAAGTGATGGTTTGTTCAGGCAGATTGATTTCTATAGTTGTTTTAGGATCTGCTTCGATTGCTTTGAAAACTTTATCTGAAAATTCAGGGCTTACTTGTACTGGCAATACGCCTATGTTCAAGCAATTTCCTTTGAAAATATCTGCAAAAAAAGAAGAAACTACCGCGCGAAACCCGTAATCATAGACAGCCCAGGCGGCATGCTCGCGAGAAGATCCCGAACCAAAGTTTTTACCACCAACTAATATTTTGCCACTAAAAACGGGATTGTTTAGCACAAAATCGTTTTTGGGTGAGTCGTCGTTGTTGTAACGCCAATCTCTAAAAAGGTTATCGCCAAAGCCCACTCGCTCTGTCGCTTTTAGGAAACGTGCAGGAATTATTTGGTCTGTGTCAACGTTTTCTATCGGTAGCGGTACCGCACTGCTCGTTAGTATATTGAATTTATCGTATGCCATTGTGATTTTTTATTAGCCCCCCAACCCCCGAAAGGGGAGTTGTTAGAGGCAAAAGTTAATTTTTTAGTGTACTATTTACTTTGTTGGGAATTCCCCCTTTGGGGGTTAGGGGACTAAAACAAATTTCTTGGGTCTGTCAATACTCCGGTAACCGCTGCCGCTGCTGCCATAATCGGACTGGCTAATAGCGTTCTAGAACCCGGTCCTTGACGGCCTTCAAAATTTCTAGTGGATGTACTTACTGCATATTTGCCTGCGGGAACTTTGTCATCATTCATCGCTAAACAAGCAGAGCATCCTGGTTGACGAAGGACAAATCCAGCTTCGGTTAAAACATCTAAAATCCCTTCTTCTTTAATTTGAGCTTCAACTACATGGGAGCCTGGAACCAGCCAAGCTGTAACGTTGTCAGCTTTTTTGCGTCCTTTTACAATTTCGGCGAAAGCCCTAAAATCTTCAATGCGGCCATTGGTACAACTGCCCAAGAAAACAAAGTCAATTGGTTTGCCAATCATCACATCTGCTTCGTCAAAGCCCATGTACGCAAGCGATTTTCTGTAGGTTTCTGCACCGCCTTCTACTTGATTTGCAGAAGGAATTTTTGATGAAATACTAATACCCATGCCAGGATTAGTTCCGTAAGTAATCATAGGTTCGATAGCTGCTGCGTCGATATTTAGTTCCGCATCAAAAACGGCGTCAGTATCGGTTTTTAAGGTTTTCCAATATGCAACGGCTTTTGTCCATTCTTCCCCTTTTGGGGCATATAATCTTCCTTCAAGGAAATCAAATGTCTTTTGGTCGGGCGCAATCATGCCGCCGCGAGCCCCCATTTCGATACTTAAATTACAAACGGTCATGCGGCCTTCCATAGACATTTCTTCAAATACATTTCCGGCGTATTCTACAAAATAGCCCGTTCCACCAGAAGTAGTTAGTTGCGAAATAATATATAATGCCACATCTTTCGGTCCTACACCTTTACCTAGAGTGCCGTTGACATTGATGCGCATTTTTTTAGGTTTGGGTTGCATGATGCATTGGGTTGCCAAAACCATTTCAACTTCCGAAGTTCCAATTCCAAAAGCTATAGCTCCAAAAGCACCATGAGTTGAGGTATGCGAGTCGCCACAAACAATAGTAGCTCCAGGTAAAGTGATTCCGTTTTCAGGACCTACAACATGTACAATTCCGTTTTGTGCGTGTCCTAAACCCCAATGCGAAATTCCGTACTCGGCAGCATTATCTGCCAAGGCTTTTAATTGATTCGCAGATAAAGCATCTTGTACAGGTAAGTGCTGATTAATTGTTGGAGTATTGTGATCAGCGGTTGCAAAGGTACGCTCAGGATATAAAACAGGAATGTTTCTTGATTTTAAACCCAAAAAAGCAACAGGGCTCGTTACTTCGTGAATGAAATGACGGTCAATAAAAAACACATCTGGTCCATCTTCAATTTTACGTATCACATGGGCGTCCCATACTTTGTCAAATAATGTAGTACTCATTTTATAATTTTTATTTTGCAGCAACACTGTGCTTGAATGATCATTAAAAGGGCAAAACTAAGTAGCTACTGGCGATTTTAATTTTACCTAATTTGATTTTATACGATGCCCAAATTAAAAACCTAGGAACTTTAATTGGTGTTTTCGCTTTTTGGCTTTTCGGATGTTCGAATTGTTGTTAAGAGAATTATTGTTTTTACATGTCTTTCCATGCTTTTCGGTTTTTATCAAATTGATATTTTTAAGGCTTTATCTGGTGATTTTGTTGTAAAATCGATAATTTATGATGACAAACTTGTCGCTTTTCATAGAGTAGTGAAAGTTGATTTAGTATTTGAATTTTTAATTCTACTGTAGATTTGATTGTGAAATATGCTTGTTTTTGATGTTTCTTCGAGTTGTTTTTTCATGAAATACTACGACGTTCAAAGTTGAATTTTCAGCTTTTTTTCTAATTAATTCACTCTTGATTGCAATTGTAAGAAGTTGCTTTTTGATAATTTGATTTAGTTATTGTTGTTAAAAAGCAATCTGTATTTTGTTTTTAAATTGGGCAAAAATCATCTTGTATTGTTGATAACTTCACTATGTTTCTACTTGAAAATCATCTAAATTTGAACTTCCACAATTGTTATGTTTGATGCTTTTTAGACATCAGTAAACCAATGTTTTGCGGTGTTTTTTAAATTGCATTTTTACATTTTTAATCTTTGTTACTTTAGCTTATGTACTTAATATTCGATACCGAAACTACAGGATTACCGAAACGCTGGGATGCGCCTATTACTGATTCGGACAACTGGCCTCGTTGCATTCAAATTGCGTGGCAGTTGCATGATGATATGGGAAAATTGATCGAGCATCAAGATTATTTGGTACAGCCTGATGGTTTTAACATTCCGTATGATGCCGAGCGTATTCACGGGATATCGACCGAATTGGCGCAGCAAAACGGAATCCCGCTGGCGGACGTACTCGAAAAATTCAATACAGCCTTGGGTAAAACCAAGTTTATTGTTGGTCAAAATTTAGGTTTTGATGTCAATATTATGGGGGCAGAGTTTCATCGATTAGGAGTGGAGTCTACGATGGCAAGTCTTCCGGTTTTAGATACCTGTACTGAGGTGACCGCAAGTTTACTCAAACTGCCCGGAGGACGTGGTGGTAAATTCAAATTGCCAACATTAACGGAGTTGCACAGTTATTTATTCAACGTGCCTTTTTCTGAAGCGCACAACGCAACGGCCGATGTGGAGGCAACTACGCGTTGCTTTCTTGAGCTAGTTAGAAAGGAAATTTTCACCAAAGAAGAATTAGATGTTCCGGCGTCATATTTTAAAGATTTTCAAGCAAAAAATCCAAGAGAAATTCAGCTTATTGGACTCAAGCACATTAATCTAAAGCAAGCTTCGGACGTAATTCGTCAACAATTTGGCGATAAGCAAGGAGCGGGAATATCGAAAGGTGAACTTTTAGAAAATAAAAAAGTACTTGCTGAGGCTAAGTTTGCTCATTTGCACAATCATACACAGTTCTCGGTACTACAATCTACTATTGGGATTGGTCCTTTGGTTGCTGCAACCGCTAAAAATGGTTTTCCAGCAGTTGCCATGACTGATACAGCAAACATGATGGGAGCGTTTCATTTTGTAAGCGCTGTAATGAATCACAACAAATCCGTTTCCGCCAAAAATAAGGCGTTGGTGGAGAGTGGCGAGGAGCCAACCGAAACCGAAATGAAGCCTATCGTTGGTTGTGAGTTTAATATTTGCGACAACCATTTAGATAAAACAAAAAAAGACAATGGCTACCAAGTAGTGCTGTTGGCCAAAAATAAAAATGGGTATCATAATTTAGCCAAGATGGCGTCGATAGCCAACATCAACGGATTTTATTATGTACCTCGTATTGACCGCAGTATAGTCGAGCAGTACAAGGAAGATATCATGGTCTTATCTGGAAATTTATATGGTGAAATTCCCGGTAAAATTTTAAATGTTGGTGAAAACCAAGCCGAAGAAGCATTGTTATGGTGGAAAGCGCAGTTTGGTGACGATTTCTATCTAGAGATTATGCGCCACAATCAAGAGGATGAAAATAGGGTCAATAAAACCTTGATAGAATTTGCGCAGAAACACCAAGTAAAACTCATTGCTACCAACAATACCTATTATTTAAACAAGCAAGATGCCAATGCGCACGATATTTTGTTGTGTGTAAAGGATGGTGAAAAGCAAGCTACACCAATTGGTCGTGGTCGTGGTTACCGCTATGGTTTGCCAAATCAAGAGTACTATTATAAGTCTGGTGACGAGATGAAGCAGCTTTTTGCTGATTTGCCAGATGCTATTATCAACATTCAAGAAATTGTTGATAAGGTCGAAATTTATTCACTCTATCGTGATGTATTATTGCCTAAGTATGATATTCCGCAAGAATTTGTTGATCCATTAGATGAAGAGGATAATGGCGTACGAGGTGAAAATGCCTATTTGCGTTATCTCACAATGGAAGGTGCGAAAAAACGTTACAACGAAATTACGCCTGCCATTCAAGAGCGTTTGGATTTTGAGTTGCTCACGATATCCAATTCAGGTTATCCTGGTTACTTTTTGATTGTGCAGGATTTTATTGCCAAGGCACGTGAAATGGACGTATCGGTTGGTCCAGGCCGTGGATCGGCAGCAGGGTCAGCGGTGGCTTATTGTTTGAAAATTACCAATATTGACCCCATTAAGTACGATTTGCTTTTTGAGCGTTTCTTGAATCCCGACCGTGTATCCATGCCCGATATTGATATCGACTTTGATGACGAAGGTCGTGGTCGAGTAATGGATTATGTAATTAAAAAATACGGCTCCAATCAGGTAGCTCAAATTATCACTTATGGTAAAATGGCAACCAAATCGGCCATTCGTGATACCGCACGTGTGCTTGATTTACCACTTTTTGAAGCAGATAGAATAGCCAAGTTGATTCCGGGTATGATGCCTTCAAAATGGAATTTGGCTCGTTTCATTTCAGAGAAGGAAGAAGATGTAAAAAAAGCTTTGCGCTCTGATGAATTTGATAATGTAAAAGAGTTAATCGCGATTGCCAATTCAGATGAATTAGCAGGTGAGACAATTCAGCAAGCTAAGATTTTAGAGGGTTCGATGCGAAATACCGGTATTCATGCCTGTGGTGTGATTATTACCCCATCAGACATTACCAATTTTGTGCCCGTAACAACCGCAAAAGATTCTGATTTGTACGTGACTCAGTTTGATAACTCGGTTGCAGAAAGTGCAGGTTTATTGAAGATGGACTTCTTGGGTTTGAAGACCCTTACACTTATAAAAGATACAGTGAAGCTGGTGAAATATCGAAATAATATCGATCTTAATCCAGATGAGTTTCCTATTGATGATGTCAAGACCTACGAGTTGTTCCAACGCGGAGAAACAGTGGGGATTTTTCAATACGAATCGCCCGGAATGCAAAAATACATGAAGGATTTGAAGCCAACTGTATTTGGGGATTTGATTGCCATGAACGCCTTGTACCGTCCGGGACCGCTAGAGTATATTCCTTCATTCGTTCGTCGTAAAAACGGTGAGGAAGAAATTAAATACGACTTAGATGCTTGCGAAGAATACCTTGGAGAAACTTACGGAATTACCGTTTATCAAGAGCAGGTGATGCTTTTGTCACAGTCATTAGCTGATTTTACAAAAGGTGAGGCCGACGTACTTCGTAAAGCAATGGGTAAGAAACAAAAGGACGTTTTGGATAAAATGAAACCGAAATTTGTTGAACAAGCTGCTGCGAAAGGACATGATGCTAAAATTTTAGAGAAAATCTGGAAAGACTGGGAGGCGTTTGCGAGTTATGCCTTTAACAAGTCGCACTCTACTTGTTACGCTTGGATTGCCTACCAAACTGCTTATTTAAAAGCGCATTACCCTGCCGAATATATGGCGGCGGTACTTTCAAACAACATGAGCGATATCAAACAAGTGTCGTTTTTTATGGAAGAATGTAAGCGTATGGGATTGCGTGTACTAGGGCCAGATGTTAATGAATCTTTCTATAAGTTCACCGTTAACGATGACTATGCTGTGCGTTTTGGTATGGGAGCTATTAAAGGTGTGGGTTCTGGAGCTGTAGCTACCATTGTCGAAAACAGAAAAGATGGCAAATACAAGTCGATTTTTGATTTGACTAAACGTATTGATTTGCGCGCTGCTAATAAAAAAGCGCTCGAAAATTTAGCATTAGCTGGCGGATTTGATTCTTTTGAAGGAACAAGCCGTGCGCAATATTTTCACGATGATGGCGACGGAATCACATTTTATGAAAAAGCCATTCGTTACGGAGCCAAATTTCAAGAGAATGAAAACAGCTCGCAAGTGAGCTTGTTTGGCGATACCAGCGAAGTGCAAATTGCTGAACCTGTGGTGCCGCCTTGCGAGGATTGGAGTACGATGGAAAAATTGTCTCGCGAAAAGGAAGTAGTTGGAATTTATATTTCAGGACATCCGCTAGACGATTTTAAGTATGAGATGAAATATTTCTGCAACGCCAAGTTAGAGGCCTTGCGCAATATGGAGCAATATGTGGGTAAAAATTTAACTTTTGCTGGTATTGTAACTAATTTTCAAAGGCGCACGGCTAAAAACGGTAAAGACTGGGCTATTTTTACTTTAGAAGGTTTCGATGAAAGTTTCGAATTTAAAATTTTTGGCGAAGAGTATCTTAAATTTTATCATTTCCTATATAACAACCAATTTGTGTTTTTGAAAATCTTAATTAAAGAAGGTTGGGTGAATCAAGATACAGGTAAAAAGAGTGAGCCTCGAATGCAATTTGTTGAGGTGAAACAACTGCAAGATGTACTAGCTACATTTGCTAAAAAACTAATTTTGTACCTTAATATTAAAGATATAAAAACAGAAGTGATTCATAATTTAAGTCGACTTTTTCTAGAAAATAAAGGAGATAATACGGTGAGTTTTGAAGTGATGGAAATAGAAAAAACCAAGCGTTTGGTTCCTGTAGCGCCAATTACTATTGAGGCTGATGAGGAATCGTTCATAGACGAACAAGAGGATAGTGACGACTCTGCTGTAGATGGATTAGCCACAACTGCTGCTGCAAAAATGGAGGAGATTGAGGAGATTAAAGTGGTGACCAAACTGAGTATGCCAAGTAGAAAATTAAAAATTAAAATATCCCACGAATTATTAGTTGAGTTAGAAAAAATGCAAATTAATTTCAAATTGAATTAAGCGATTGTTTGTTGCTGTTGCGTCATAAATTGTAAGTAAACTAGGTTCGATACAAAAAGCACTTGGTGCTAAAGCCTTGGTTTTTAAATATTAATCAATTTCAGTATGTTAATCTGTTTGTTTTTTGTGAAATCACTACCAAAATGGAGTACTTTTGCAAAAAATGACAAATTTATATAGCATGAAAAAACAGTTATTCTTATTGGGATTGGCGCTTTGCACAATGACGATGGTGGCCCAAACAGAAAAAAATGGAGGTTGGTATTTTAAAGCAGGAGGTTCGTACTTTTTGCAAACAGCGGCAACAGAGTTTCCGGTAGTAAATGGTAATGATGCATTAAGTAAAACCTATGTTGGGGGAAGACTCGTAGCAGAGGAAAGCATAACAGGGTCTTTTGGAGAAGGTTTTAGATCAGGCGTTACAGTAGGGCGTCGTTTTAATGCTCGTGTAGGTTTTGAACTTGGTTTGAATTACTATTCAAGTACAGATAAAACAATGGTGCAAACTACTACTGATCAAATTTTTGTATCTGGAGGTAGACCAATATTTAACTTTAAATCGGTGGGACAAATTTCTGCTTTTGATTTGGCGCCAGCTTTGGTGTTGTTTCTAGGAGAATCGAAAGGTTTTGAGCCTTATACAAAGGTAGGTTTGCTGCTTCCTGTTCACGGAGATTTAGAAATTACCACAAATGCTATTGCGCCAAGTGGGGTTGCAAGTCCGGCTACTGTTGCAGTAAAAAGCGTTGATCGTATCAAGCCAAATCCTACAGTAGGTTTTATGGCTAGTTTAGGTACAACTTATGCTTTGGGAAATAAACTAGCTGTTTTTGCAGAGTTAGAGTACCGCAACTTTACAGTTCATGGCAAATCAAAAGAAACTATTGTGTACGAAAGAAATGGTCAAAACGCCCTATCTACAAGAACAAATGCACAAATTAATACCAATTATGTCGATCGCTTGGATGTAAATTCAAATAACGCGGCTACAAACCCGAATGGTTTAGACTCAAGCAAGCCAATGGATGAGTTAAGCTCTTATGTAGGGATTAGCGGTTTAGGTTTGACTTTAGGTTTGAAGTATAGTTTGTAGTTCAATCATAATTTAAGCTCAAAGGGATGTCATTGTTTGGCATCCCTTTTTTTATGCAATAACCGTACTGCTGAAGCCAACATATCTAGCTCTGCTGGCAGCGGCGTCTGTTAATTTAGAAAAACAAGGCTTTTTTGTTGTAGTTTTTATTTATCGGGAATACGGCATACAGCTGGACATTGAAGATTCGGCAGAGCTAAATAGGTTGAAAAAATAAAGGTAAAAGAAAATACTTTTGACATATAAGCGTTGATAATGGATTAATAGGGAAAACTAATTTGCGAATAGTGATTGATTTGTTTTTAATTTCTAAATTTGTAATCTAGTTTGAATGATAAAATTTCAAATGATAACTTAAAATATATATTATGGCATTAGCAATAACAGATGCTACTTTTGAAGAGGTAGTTTTGAAGTCAGACAAACCAGTAATGGTTGATTTTTGGGCAGCATGGTGCGGACCTTGTAGAATGGTTGGTCCAATCATTGACGAGCTTAGTAATGAATATGAAGGAAAAGTAGTGGTAGGAAAAGTAGATGTTGATGCAAATCAAGAATTTGCTGCAAAATACGGTGTAAGAAACATCCCAACGGTTCTTGTTTTTCATAACGGCGAAGTAGTAGGAAAGCAAGTAGGAGTAGCTCCTAAGCAAACTTACGCAGATAGTTTAGACGCATTGTTGTAATCGATAGATTATAATCAAAATAGAGCCAATTACGGTTCAGTGAAAAGGTTTGACGCAAGTCAAGCCTTTTTTTTGTTTCAACTGAATTGATTTTAGTCATTTGATTAAGTTTTGCTTCGCTACTCTTTTAATTTTTAAATCTTTCAATCTTTTAATATATTTGGTAGATGAAGATGGAATCACAAATAGAACAAATAGCTCGTTTTCAGCATCTGGAATTGTTAGCGAATCAAGTCGTAGAAGGTTTTATATCCGGAATGCACAAGAGTCCGTTTCACGGGTTTTCGGCTGAATTTGCAGAGCATAAGGTGTATAATGCTGGCGAGAGTACCAAACATATAGATTGGAAGCTATACGCCAAAACCGATCGCTTGTACACTAAAAGGTATGAAGAGGAAACCAATTTGCGGTTTCATATTGTTATAGATAATTCGTCGTCAATGCATTATCCTAATTTGCGTAACGATCAAAATTTTTATGAAAACAAAATTGGTTTTTCAGTCTTGGCATCGGCTGTGTTGATGAATTTACTCAAAAAGCAGCGTGATGCAGTGGGATTGAGTGTATTCTCAGATACTTACGAGTATTATGCACCTGAAAAAGGAAGCGATCGCCACCACAGAATGATTTTGAGTACACTCGAAGGGTTGTTGACTAAGCCAATGACTCAAAAGAAAACTGATACGGTCACCTACTTGCATCAAATAGCTGAAAAGATGCACCGTCGCTCGATGATTGTATTGTTTACCGATATGTTTCAGTCGGGACCTAATTCAGTCGATGAGGAGGCTTTATTTAATGCGCTACAACATTTAAAACACAATAAGCACAAAGTGGTGGTTTTTCATGTAGTAGATGCTAAAACCGAGTTGAATTTTGATTTTGATAACGGACCACGACAATTTATCGACGTAGAAACGGGAGAAGAAGTTGTTCTTTTTGCAGATAATGTGAAAGAAGAATACGAAAAACAAATGCAATTGTACTTTAAAAAGATAGCATTGACCTGCTCGCAGAACAGAATTAAGTATGTTCCGGTACGAGTAGATGAAAATTTTGAAAAAATAATGACTACTTATTTAGTTGAAAAACAAAACTTTGGCTAAAAGTGTGTATTTTTTTTAATTTTTTTTACCAAAAACGCTTGTGTAAACGGAAATCTGTTGTATCTTTGCCACCGCAATAACGCAGAGGTTTGGTAGTTCAGTTGGTTAGAATAC
>CAZMHK010000076.1:0-14838 GCA_964566045.1 uncultured Flavobacterium sp. | reverse complement strand
GCCAGAAATAAATTTTTGAAACTATATTAAAAAAAATAAAAAAATATCTTAAAAAATTAAAAAAATACAAGCCTATTGATTTAAAAAAACAAGTTATTTACTGTTAAATATAACATGGACACATCAATACAAGAATAAAAACAAATCAATTTGTAAGTAATTAACACAATTTATTAAGCTTATCAATCATAATTTTATGCTACAACTATAATTCAACTACACAATTTTTTAACTTTTATCGCATGCAACAAAAAATGTTACGTTATATTTAGAAACCTATTAATAAACAGACTGCTAACCTTTGCCTCAATGCTTTAATTTCAAAATTTCAATAATGTTTCTGTACAAAGCAGTTGTCTTCAACCCATATAATTCAAGAAAACGTGACTCTACACTCATACAACTGCGGCAGTATACGACAAATTCATTAATTTAGTTTTATTCGATAAATCAAATGCTCATTTAAGAATAATTTAGCCGGCAAGAAGTTTAAAAAATTAAAAAAAATTTAAGTGGAGTAACAAGCAACATCAACAAAAAATGAAAACTAAAAAAACTGAGTAAAATAGAGACAGCAGTCATTATAGCGCGAACAACTGAAAAACAAAACAATGCTAGCCACACAGCAAAATAATTAGCCTCATGCAAAAACATTGACAATATTAGCTACTTCATTTAAAGAAACTTCACCTAAACTTTAATACCTTGTTTTTTTCACTAACCATTTTCTGCTATCTTTGCTACATGCAATTTTCAGAAATTTTAGGGCAAGAACACATAAAAAATCACTTGACACGAAGTGCTAATTTAGGTCGTATTCCGCATGCACAGTTGTTCGTAGGTCCTGAGGGAAGTGGCACACTTGCCATGGCAATTGCTTATGCACAATACATTATTTGCAACAATCAAGATGGTGAAAATACTGGCGAAAATAGTGCGTGTAATTTAAAATTTGAAAAAACTTCGCATCCAGATTTGCATTTTATTTATCCAACGGTAAGCACAGAAGAGGTTAAAACAAAACCTAAAAGTATCGATTTTATAGCCGAATGGCGCCAATTTTTAGAGCATAATCCGTACGGAAGTTTGTTTGACTGGTATCAAATGTTGGGTGTAAAGAACAAACAAGGTGAAATTCGAGTTGATGATGCGCAAGAAATCTTAAAATCATTAGCGCTTAAATCCTTTGAAGGTGGTTATAAGATTATGATCATTTGGATGGCCGATAAAATTAATACGGCTGCCTCAAACAAATTACTAAAACTACTAGAAGAACCAACGGATAAAACGGTTTTTATTTTAATCTCTGAAAACGAGGAAGATATTTTACAAACCATTCGCTCGCGTTGTCAAGTCTTGCATTTTAATGGTTTACCCGAAACCGTTATTGCCGATGCATTGGTAAAAAAACAAAACATTGTACCAAACGAAGCCTTGCATATAGCACATCAAGCACAAGGCAACTACAATAAAGCATTGCAATTATTGCAACCGGATAGCGAAACTGTTTATTTTGAAAAATGGTTTGTTGACTGGGTTCGTGCCGCGTTTAGAGCGAAAGGAAATGCAGCAGCCATTCAAGATTTAATACAATGGAGCGAACTAGTAGCAGCTTTAGGTCGTGAAACACAAAAGAAGTTTTTACAGTTTTGTATTGAAATGTTCCGACAAGCGTTATTACTAAATTACGAGACCAAAAACTTAGTTTACATGGAACCAAAAGTTGAAAAATTTAAGCTCGAAAATTTTGCACCCTTCGTAAACGGAAATAATATTCAAGCTATTTTTACTGAACTATCTGATGCCATGTATCATATCGAGCGTAACGGAAACGCGAAAATCATATTGACTGATTTATCTATAAGACTTACCCGTTTAATCCACAAAAAATAAACACATGAACAACATTACCTCTATTTTAATTTTGATTTTTTTGGCCATTACTTTTTTACAATCAGGCTACGACAAACTATTTTATTGGAAAGATAATGTAGAATGGTTAAAAGGCCATTTTGCTAATACTCCGCTTAAAAATCAAGTGCCACTTGCATTAGGAAACATTCTAGTTTTAGAACTAATATCAGGAGTACTTAGCGTAGTAGGTTGTATCGAAATATTGATAAACAATGGAAAAGCATTTGGATCTTACGGAGCAGTGTTTTCCTGTATCACTTTGTTGATGTTACTATTTGGACAAAGGTTAGCCAAAGATTATGATGGTGCAAGAACGATTGTTATCTATTTTATTCCTGCTATAATGGCCGTTTATTTGTTAACCTAAACTCATTATCTCAAATAATAAAATCTTACTTTTTATATTAAAATTATGAATGCAAAATATCCTTCTGAATCTTTAACCACACTTACTGATTTAGTTTTACCAAGCGAAACCAATCCGTTAAATAATTTATTTGGTGGCGAATTACTAGCCCGTATGGACCGTGCTGCAAGTATCGCTGCACGCAGACATTCTCGCCGCATTGTAGTTACTGCCTCAGTAAACCACGTGGCTTTTAACAGAGCAATTCCACTAGGAAGTGTTGTTACGGTCGAAGCCAAAGTGTCGCGTTCGTTCAAAAGTTCTATGGAAATTTACATTGACATTTGGGTTGAAGACCGCGAATCTGGTAATAAAACCAAAGCTAACGAAGCTATTTACACTTTCGTAGCCGTAGATGATACTGGAAGACCTGTTGAAGTACCGCAAATTATTCCAGAAACCGAACTAGAAAAACAACGATTTGAAGCTGCTTTGCGCAGAAAACAATTGAGTTTGGTATTGGCTGGAAAAATGAAACCCGAAGAAGCTACAGAGCTGAGAGCATTATTTGTATAAAAAATAATATTGCAGAGGTAAATTGTTACCAACAGAAAAATTTTCAATTGAAAAAAAAAGTATTTTTACGAAAACAAATCTTAAAAATCAAAATCAACTACTGAATTGCAATTCACAACAATTCAAATGGTTACAGCGATAAAAAAAGCAATTAAATGAAAGAAAAGGCAAAAGAGAAGATGAGCACAGAAAAAGAATCAAAATTAAAAGCATTACAGCTTACGCTAGACAAACTAGACAAAACTTACGGTAAAGGAACCGTGATGAAAATGGGCGACAAAGCCATTGAAGAGGTCGAAGTTATTTCTTCAGGATCTTTGGGAGTAGATTTAGCTCTTGGAGTAAACGGTTACCCAAAAGGACGTATCATCGAAATTTACGGACCAGAATCATCTGGTAAAACTACTTTGACTTTGCACGCTATTGCTGAAGCTCAAAAGGCAGGCGGAATTGCAGCATTCATTGATGCAGAGCACGCTTTTGACAGAAATTATGCTGAGAAGTTAGGAGTAGATATCGAAAACTTAATTATATCGCAACCTGATAACGGAGAACAAGCACTTGAAATTGCTGAAAACTTAATTCGTTCAGGCGCAATTGATATTGTTGTAATTGACTCGGTTGCGGCTCTTACACCAAAGAGTGAAATTGAAGGCGAAATGGGTGACTCTAAAATGGGGTTACATGCTCGTTTAATGTCACAAGCGTTGCGTAAATTGACAGGAACTATCAGTAAAACGAATTGTACCGTATTTTTCATTAACCAATTAAGAGAAAAAATTGGTGTAATGTTCGGAAATCCTGAAACAACAACCGGTGGTAACGCATTAAAGTTTTATGCATCTGTTCGTTTAGATATTCGTCGTTCTACACAAATTAAAGATGGCGAAAATGTAATTGGTAACAGAACCAAAGTAAAAATCGTTAAAAACAAGGTTGCACCACCTTTCAAAGTAGCTGAATTTGATATCATGTACGGAGAAGGAGTTTCAAAAACTGGTGAAATCTTAGATTTAGCAGTAGAATTTGAAATTGTAAAAAAATCAGGTTCATGGTTTAGCTACGGCGAAACCAAATTAGGACAAGGTCGTGATGCGGTTAAATCGTTAATCAAGGACAATCCAGAATTAGCTGATGAATTAGAAGAAAAAATCAAGGCTAAAATCAAAGAATTAGCTGAAGCATAAAACTTAAAACCCGATTTATTCGGGTTTTTTTATTCACCAAACGCAACCTTTTTTAGGACTAATCATCTAGAAATTAACCGCAATGAAACAGTAAGCGGACAGTATTTACCTCTAAAACTAGCATTATGAAAAAACTAATTGCATTGACACTATTGGTAGTCAGCCTAGTCTCCTGTAGCACAGATAATGAATTACCAAACTACAAGTATGAAGTTTTACCTGTGGCCAGCTTTACAGTTCCTACCGAATTTAAATTGGGTGAAACCTATACAATAACTCTAAAATACCAAAAGCCAACTTCATGTCATTATTATCAGGGAATTTACTATGACAAAAACTTAAACATACGCACCATTGGTGTTCAGACGGTTACAGATAATGATCAAATATGCAATGCTGCACTTCCGCCAGAATCAGAAACATCATTTCGATTTTTTGTAACCAATACTGGATCCTATATCTTCAAATTTTATAAAGGCGAAGATGCCGCCGGGAAGAATATTTTTGAAGAGGTAGAAATTCCTGTTACCAACTAATTTTTAGACTACAAGGTGAGCATTGACCAATTAATTGCTGATTGTAAAAACAACTGCCCAAAAGCACAAGAGCAAGTATACCAACTGTTTTCTAAAAAACTGTTTGCGGTATGCTTGCTTTATTCTAGCAATTATGCCGATGCACAAGACAATTTACAAGATGGTTTTTTGACCATATTTAATAAAATACATCAATTTAACGGTACAGGTTCGTTCGAGGGATGGGCTAAACGTATTATGATTAATACGGCTTTGCAAAAATTCAAAAACGTACGATTCATGGAGCGCGTAGATGACAGCATACCCATAGCAGATGAAGTCGAAATTGAAGACGAAAACATTCCGCTAGATTACCTCCTGCAGCTGATTCAGGAGCTACCAGACCAATACCGATTGGTTTTTAGTTTGTATGTTTTAGATGATTATTCGCATAAAAAAATAGCCGAAATGCTAAAAATAAGTACAGGCACTACAAAATCAAACTTAGCTAGAGCAAGAACGATTTTGAAACAAAAAATCGAACTTTACCACAAAACAAACCACTTCCCTACTGCCAAATGAGTGATAACAAAAATATAGATCGTTTATTCAAGGAACAATTCAAAGATTTTGAAGCGTCTCCTGCTGCAGGCACTTGGGACCAAATAGCAGCACAATTACAACACAAAAAGAAACGTAGAACTGTTCCGTTTTGGTTAAAATCATCAGGTATAGCAGCTGCTTTGGTACTAGGTTGTTTTTTTCTATTTGACCAAAATTCAAACCTTGAAATACCGAAAAATAAAATCGCTACAGGAAAAGAAATAAACATAAAAGACGAGCCAATACTTCGAAGCAAAACCACTATTTCTACAAAACCAAATAATGAAGTTGTTGTGGCTCCAACTACAAGTGTTTCTAATCCAACGATCTTTAAAAATCCATCTGGAAAAACAGCTCGTCAAAGTAATTCTTCTAAAACCAATACAACTGTCTCTAATTTTCAAAATCAAATTGTTACAAAAAATGATTTAGCACAAAATGACATTAAAGAAAATGAAAAGAGCACTGACAAGCTTATCGACATTTTAAATACAAATGAAAAAATCTTGGAGAAAGAAAACAGCGTTGCTACCAGAAACCTATTTAACAACAAAGCCATTACCAATGCTGCATTAGCAACAACAAATTCCGAAGTAAAAGAGATACCGCAAACTACTACCAATGCACTTGATATACTTATGAAACAAAAAGAAGCTAATAAATCAATTGTAACTACTGAAAAAAGTAAACAAAAATGGCAAATAAAACCTACTGTAGCTCCTATATTTTTGAACACTAGCGCTGGAGGTTCAGCAATAGACCCGCAGTTTGCCAATAATCCAAAATCAGCCGAACAAAATCTTAGTTATGGTGTAGGAATTCAATATGCACTGAATAAAAAAGTAAAAATACGCAGTGGTGTAAATAAATTGGCATTAGATTACAATACCAAAAACATTGTCTATTCGACCGGTTTAATGAGCAATAACATCCCGAACATCAACTTTACTGGTGCACAAGGAATTGAAATCAAAAATGAAAACTCTTTAGAAACTCTGATTTTATTTGAAAGAGACTTACAGCAGACTACCGCCGGTCAAATCAGCCAACAAATGGGCTACATTGAAGTACCTATGGAACTATCGTATGCTTTGATTGATAAAAAATGGGGAATTAACCTTATTGGCGGCTTTAGTACTTTGTTTTTAAATCAAAACAAAATTGCAATTGTAGGCGAACAAGGCCGGATTCCGCTTGGCGAGGCTAATAATTTAAATTCGGTTCACTTTAGCTCTAACGTGGGCTTTGGTTTTACGTATCAAATAAAGCCATCCTTGCGCTTTAATCTCGAACCGATGATGAAGTACCAATTCAATACTTTTTCTCAAAATAATAGCAGTTTTAAGCCTGCTTTTGTCGGTTTATATTCAGGCTTGAGTTTTAGTTTTTAAGTTTACTGGCTTGAAACTTTAATAATTGTTGGTAAATAAGATTCCACAATTGTTCCTTTAGCTCTTTTCTATCAGCTTCCACTTTATTTTTGGTTTCCACATGATGGTGCAACTTCACACGCATTAAACCTGGGCTTCCGCTCAAAAAAGTATAGGAGAAACGCTCTTTATTATCGGCAAAAGTCATCGGAACAATTGGTATTTGGTGTTCTAAAGCCAAACGAAAAGCACCATCTTTAAAAGTATCTAAAACAATCGATTCATCATCCGGCACGCCGCCCTCAGGGAAAATACAAATACTAAGTCCTTGTTTGATCCGTTTTTGAGCACGATCAAACACTTCCATTCGGCTTTTGGTAGAACCACGATCTACTAAAATACATGTTCTTTTGTAAAAAAATCCGAACAAAGGAATCTTAGATAATTCCTTTTTACCTACAAAAACGAAAGGATTTTTAGTTATGGCTAGCATCAGCATTATATCGGTCATCGAGGTGTGGTTGGCCACAATCATGTAACTCTTTCCTATTTCCATTTCTTGATCACGCTCCACCGTATAGCGAAAACCCATCCCAAAAAGAATACATTTAGCCCAAATCCTGGCCATTTTAAAGAAATATGGGTAACTGCTTTCTCTCAAAATAGAGGCTACCAAAAAAGGAAACATCAACAAGATCGGAATGGCCATCAAAATATAAAACCAAACGCGCCACAATACCCAAAAAATAATTTTTAATGCTCTCATGTGGTCAAAAGTAAGAAATCGTGAGCAAATAAAAATAAAAGAATTTGTTTTGGAAAACTACTTAATAGAAAAACTTTACAATCGTTGCTAACTTTGCGGAAATGTTTGCGAACTTTGCGGGAAAAGTTAAAATCATAATGGCAAAAATACTTACTGGGGTTCAAAGTACAGGAACTCCGCACTTAGGCAACCTACTTGGCGCAATTATGCCTGCAATAGCATTATCAAATCAACCAGAAAATGAATCCTTTTTGTTTATTGCCGATTTACACTCGGTTACTCAAATTAAAAACGGAGAAACCTTGCGCACCAATACCTACAGTACCGCTGCAGCTTGGTTAGCTTGTGGATTGGATATTAATAAAGTGGTTTTTTACAGACAATCAGATGTGCCACAAACAGCAGAGTTGTCTTGGTATTTGAGCTGCTTTTTTCCGTTCCAACGTTTGACTTTGGCACACTCTTTCAAAGACAAATCCGACCGATTAGAGGATGTAAATGCAGGACTGTTCTCCTACCCTATGCTTATGGCCGCTGATATCTTATTGTACGATGCTGAATTTGTACCCGTAGGAAAGGATCAATTGCAACACCTTGAAATCACTCGCGATGTAGCCTCAAGATTCAATCATCAAATGGGCGAGACATTTGTGCTTCCTGAAGCTAAAATTCAAGAAGATAGCATGTTAATTCCTGGTACCAATGGCGGAAAAATGAGTAAATCAGCTAATAATATAATCAATATTTTTCTAGACGATAAAGCGTTACGCAAACAAGTCATGAGTATTGAAACGGATAGCACACCACTCGAAGATCCTAAAAATCCAGATACTTGTAATGCTTTTGCTATTTATGCTTTATTGGCAACTGAAGAACAATTAGCAGCAATGCGTGCTAATTATCTTGGTGGCAATTACGGTTACGGTCACGCCAAGCAAGCTTTGTTTGAATTGATTTGCGAAACATTTAAAACAGAAAGAGAAAAATATAACTACTACATGAACAACCTCCCTGAAGTAGATGCGCTTTTAAAAATTGGTGCTCAAAAAGCTTCGTCTGTTGCCAATGAAGTACTAGCCAAAGTGCGCGAAAAACTAGGATTCGAAATATAGCTACCTTTTTAAAATAACCGCAGATTCGCAGATTATGGTAATATTTAATTTGGGAATCTGCGGTTTTAATTACATTCAAATCGCTTCGAATAATTTGCCCACTAACGGTCGTATTTCCCCCGTTAGGTGGAATTACTTTGTCAGTTCGTTATCGCTCGGGTGCATTCCGTGCCCACAATCAAAGTCAAATAATACATGTAAAAACAAAAAGCAACATGTAAAATTGTTGCTTTTCTGTTTCAAAATTTGAATCTTGCGTACTTACCAAAGTATGCGAAAAACTAGGATTCAAAATTTAATTTTTTTTTAAAATAACCGCAGATTCGCAGATTATGGTAATATTTAATTTGGGAATCGGCGGTTTTAATTACATTCAAATCGCTTCGAATAATTTGCCTAGTAACGGTCGTATTACCCCCGTTAGGTGGAATTACTTCGTCAGTTCGCTATCGCTCGGGTGCATTCCGTGCCCACAATCAAAGTCAAATAATGCATGTAAAAACAAAAAGCAACAAGTAGAATTGTTACTTTTCTATTTTAAAATTTGCTTCTGGCCTACTTCCCAATGTAACCAAAAAGCGAGGATTCGAAATATAATTTCTTTTTAATATAACCGCAAATTCGCAGATTATGATCATATTTAATTTGCGAATCTGCGTTTTTTTTGCATTTATATCGCTTCAAATAATTTGCCCGGTAACGGCCGTATTACTCCTTTTAATTCCATATTGAGCAACATTCCTGATATTTTGTAAATAGGCAAATCGCATTGTAAGGCAATAATATCTAATAGTTCTTTACCAGTTTTTAAGAGATAATCGTATACCCTTTGCTCATCGGGATCAAGTTCTACAAACAATTGTTTCTGCACGGGTTTTACTTCTTTATGAATGTCCCAATTTAAAATATAAACCAAATCTGCTGCGCTAGTAAGCACATTTGCTTTTTGGGTTTTAATCAAATTGTTGCAACCTTGACTGTACTTATCAGTAACACGGCCGGGAACTGCAAAAACATCTCTGTTGTAATCATTCGCCATTGTGGCGGTGATAAGTGATCCACCACGCTCTGCCGATTCAATTACAATCGTAGCCTCACACATACCCGCAACAATGCGATTTCGGCGAACAAAGTTCTCTTTATCCGGATTAGACGAACTCCAAAACTCGGTCATAAAGCCCCCGTTTTGCTCAACAGCAGCTACATATCTTTTATGTGTTTTGGGGTAAATTTGATTCAAACCATGAGCCACAACACCAATGGTTTGCAAATTATGTTCAACTGCTAATTGATGCGCTACTATATCGACACCGTAGGCAAAACCACTCACAATTACCGGATCTAGCGGTGCTAAATCAGCAATTAATTGCCTGCAAAACTCCGTGCCGTAGGCAGTAATTTGTCGTGTACCCACAATACTAATCATGCGCCTGTTGTTCAAATTTATGTTGCCTGAGCTGAACAAAAGTAACGGACTATCTATGCATTGCTTTAAACGATCTGGATAATTGGCATCCTGAAAAAAAGCAGTAGTGATGTTGTTTTCTTTTACAAAATCCAATTCTTTTTGTGCTTTGGCAAAAACCGATTTATCTTTTAGATTTTTTAAAAGCATGGCTCCTACTCCATCAATTGCAGCAAGTTGCGATGATTTGCTATTAAAAATAGCCTCGGCCGAACCTAAATGAGTCAATAATTTTTTGGCCATAATATCGCCAACTCCCTCTACACGCTGCAGCGCCAACAAATAAAATAAATCCTGTTCGTTCATGCTAAAAGTTTGAGGTTGAAATGTATAAATTTTTGTCGGGATTGTTAATAAAAATTGTGAATAAAATTTTGATAACTATTTTGGTTGTCTAACTTTGTAAGTATGAAAATCGAACTATACATCGCGCAATTACTCTACCGTTATCAATGTGTTACCGTTCCTGGTTTCGGAGCTTTTTTGACCGAAACTCAGTCGGCCAAGCGAAATGAAGCTACGAATTCATTTACACCGCCAACAAAGAGAATTGCTTTTAATACCAATTTAAAAAATAATGATGGCTTACTTGCCAATCATGTAGCTTCAACCGAAAAAACATCATATGAATATGCCGTAAGTGCTATTCAATTCGAGGTTTTTGCATGGAAAAAAGCGTTGGAGCAAAATCATGTTCTAGTTTTAAAAAACATAGGTAATTTGCGTTTAAACTCAGAAGGTAATGTTGTTTTCACACCAAATGAGCAAAACAATTTCTTGACGAGTTCTTTCGGGCTAAGCGCTGTAGTAAGTTCTACATTTGTTCAAGACACTGTTAAAGTACAAAATGAAGCAATCGAAGTACTACCTGAAACCCCTGTTATAACTCTTGAAACTCCTGCTACACGCACCGTAAATCCTTACTTAAAATATGCTGCCGTTGTTGCAGTAGTGCTAGGATTGGCAGGCACAGTTGGGTATCCTGTTTACCAAAAACAAGTAGAATCAGAGCAACTTTTGGTTGAAACTGCCGTACAAAAACAAGTTCAAACTAAAATTCAGCAAGCTACATTTTTTATAGAAAACCCAATTCCAGCAGTAACGCTTGCAGTAAAAGCAGCGCCAAAAGCAAAAATGCCGTACCACATCATGGCAGGAGTGTACCGCGAAGAGGCAAATGCTAACAAAGCTTTACGAGAATTAAAACAATTAGGCTATGATGCTAAAAAAACCGCAGTAAATAAAAACGGTTATTTCCCTGTTCTATACGGTAGCTACGCCACTTTTGCAGAAGCAGAAAAAGCAAAAAAAGAAATCAACGAAAAACACAATCCGGACGCTTGGATATTAATTCAATCCTTGTAAATAGATTTTGAAAATAAAATACAATCCTCTCATAACGCAAGTTGTTTGAGGATTTTTTTTGGGAGCTTAATCCAGCTATTCGCTTCAATCTTGAGCGCTAAAAAGCCGCGCTCAAGGATTTCCACTACTATCTGGGCTATGAAATTTATACTCCTAAACACAACTATGTTTTTAGCCGATATACGGTTTAAATTCGGCTTAATAGTGCTTTTGTGGTAATTTTTTAAAATAGTGTCTGAAAACAGCTGTTTTGGAGCTTAAAACACAAAATAATTTTGGTTTAGTACCTAAAAACTCTTTCAACACTAAGTTGAAATTAGTTAATCCCTCTTAATTCAAACTAGCCTTGTACATGCGTGCTTCATCCCATGAAAATTTAGTGCCGTGTTGCTCCATTAAAGCGTTAAGCGATTCTTCTTTGTAACCTGCGAAAGCAGCGGCTAAGTCTTGAAGTTTATCTTCGGGCAGCAATTCATTTATAGCAACTGCTTTGGCCTGTATTAATTTTACAAAATGTCCGCAAATGGTTTGCTTGGTCAAAACACGTATCGCAGCAATATCTTCAATCGATTTTTTCTCTACCCACAGCTCGTAGGTTTCTTGCACGGTAGTTTTTTTAGGCGCTGCTGTTTTTGGTTTTTTGGCACTGTAGCGCTGAATATCCTTTTCGTCATCAATCAAGGTCACATTCAATTCTTTAAACTGCTTTTGAATTGCCTCAGTTTTTCGAGTAATGTACGATTTAATCTCACTTGAGCTCAGGTTTTCTTTTGAAATAGTCTCACCAGCTACAACAATTTCAATCAACAATTTAGCTTTCATCAATCGCAAAACTGTTTTGGTTTGCATTTCCTCTAAAATGGTCAATTCATCAAAAAAAGTTTTGGCTTTTTTGCTACGCTTAACCTCTTCAATTTTCCATAAAATCTCAAACACAAGATCATCCAACGTTTTAAAAAAATAAGAATAAGCAGCCTGAACACGCGCCGCAATGTGATTTAAATCAGCCGTTTCTTGACTAAAAAGTGAATGTAGTTGTTTAATAAATTTTTGCGAAGGCTCGAGTAATTCATCCATAGCTTTAGCTTGGTTTTTTGCCCAAACGGCATGCTTTGATTTCTCAGAATTTTGAGCATCTTCGTTATAACTAAAACGGTGATTGCGCCATTCTTGTGCCACATCGTTCCAGTCAAACGATTGAATTAAATACTGATGGATAAAATTTTTGGTTTCAAAATGCAGTGCATTGGCCAAAAAATCCTCGCTTGCCTTGTTGTTGGCATAATCCATCACGTCTTGATCATTAGAAATGCCATTCATTCGCAACGCAGAAAGCAAAACAAGCCCGTTTAACGAACGTAAACGCGATAATGCAACATAAGCCTGTCCAGGCAAGAAAACTTGCGATACATCAAGCGCTGCTTTGTCAAACGTTAAACCTTGACTTTTATGCACCGTAATGGCCCACGCCAATTTGATGGGATAGTGCACAAAAGTCCCTAAAAGTTCCTCTTCAATCTCTTTGCTGGCGGGATCAACTTTGTATCGAATATTTTGCCATTCGTATTTTTCAACCTCAATGGTTTTATTTTCTTCAGGAAAGTGTACCAAAATTTCTTGGCTAGCAAGGGATTTTATAACACCCATTTTTCCGTTAAAATAATGCTTGTCAAATGATAAGTCATTTTTAACAAACATGATTTGAGCCCCCACTTTAAGTTTTAAATCTTGCTCCACAGGATAAATTTTATCCGGAAAGTCTCCTGTAATTTCTGGTTTATAAGTAATCAACTCTCCTTTCAAATCTGCCAATGCCTGCGCATTCATCGCATCAGCTTTATGATTGTGCGTAGTCAAAGTAATATATCCTTTGTTGGCTTTCAAATCAAAATCAGGTTTGACGAATTGATTAAGTATTTGTAAGTCTTGCTGCGTGATTTGATTATTGCGCAAGTTGTTTAGTACTGAAATAAAAGCATCATCCGTTTGACGAAAAATTTTGGATAGCTCGATGTACAATGGCGGATGTTGCTGAATAACATGCGAGTGAAAGAAAAACTTACCTCGGTAATAATTTTTTAAAGTACTCCACTCCTCATCTCGAATAACTGGTGGCAATTGCAGTAAATCTCCAATATACAAAACTTGAACTCCACCAAAAGGAAGATTTTTCTTTCGAACGGTTTGCATCATAAAATCCATAGCGTCCAGTAAATCAGCACGAAGCATACTTACTTCATCGATAACTAAAAGCTCCATATTTCGAATAACCGCCTTTTTTAAACCACTCATTTTAAAGTGTCTACGTAAAGTTGCTTTGGTTTCAAACTTAGTACTTTCAGAAAACTGAGGCGCCGAATTATCAGGAATAAAACCACCAAAAGGCAACTGAAACATCGAGTGAATAGTCACTCCGCCGGCGTTAAGCGCAGCAATGCCGGTTGGTGCAACAACAACGGTGTTTTTGTGCGTTGTTTGAATAATTTCACGCAACAAAGTGGTTTTACCAGTTCCTGCTTTTCCGGTCAAGAAAACAGAACGTTGCGTTTGATTGATAAATCGTAAGGTGTAAGAAGCGGCTTCGGATATAGTTTGCATGGCGTATAAAATAAAATGCTAAAGTATTGAAAATGTGATTAAAACAAAAGAACGTAGAATAAATTTTAATCTGAAAAATGACTAATTACAATAAATAGCTCCTTTTGAAAATAAGCATAACTAAGAACAAAAAATTTCTAGCAATAAAAAAACATTGAATCACAATGTCAATTTCAATTTGAATAAAAAATGCCTTCAATCTATTGCTAGACGAAGGCATAAATTTAGAATTAATAACCCTTTTACTTGTTATTTTTTAGGAGCTGCTTTCTCTTCAGTTTTAGCAGTACCTTTGTACTTGTCGTTCAAGGCTTTAATAATATCTTTCGTGATATCAAACTTGTCTTCAGCATATAAAATTGATGCAGCATCTCCTGTACCGTAAATGTATGCGTATCCTTTTTCCTTTCCGTAAGATTTAATAAACTTTTTTACGCCACTTACAAGAGAGTCCATTTCTTTGCTACTTTCTACCTGCAACTCTTGAGACAAAGCTTGTTGTGCATATCCTAATTGTTGTTCTCTTTTTTGCAGTTCAGCACCTTTTTTCTGAGCCCACTCTTGTCCGTTAGCTTGCGCTTGTGACTGAAAATTAGATGCTTCTTGTTTGAAACGATTGATTTCAGCTTCCAATTGACGGCCTTTTTCTTCCGCTTTAGCTTTGTATTTAGCCTCTAAATCTTTTGCTTCAGTGTATTCTTTCATCAATTCAGCTGTATCAACATAAGCAGTTTTTACTTCTTTAACCGCTTCGGCTGGTTTGTTGCAACTTACTAACGCAACAGATAAAGCAACGAGTACTAATGCTTTTTTACTTTTTTGAGAAAGTGTAGTTTTTTTAAAATTTGGAATCATTGCTTTCATTTTGTGAAATTCTGGTTTTTTAGTAATAAGGACAAAAATATAAAAAATTAGATAGGATTGGTAAAAACTGCAAAAAATCAACTGATTTTTATTCTATAAACAAAGCTTATGTTGCTAATAAAATATATCATTTACATCTATCAAAAATGGCTTTCAT
>CAZMHK010000075.1:0-15089 GCA_964566045.1 uncultured Flavobacterium sp. | reverse complement strand
ACGAAAGCTTTTCAAAATAAAGTGAGTTTGGATTAATTATCCTCAAAGCGAAAACCTTTTTCAGGTATTTTTCCTTCAACTCCTTTATAATGTTCTTTTAAAAGTGATAAGTCATTTTCAAAATTTCCGGTTGGTTGTAATGGCGCCCCCAAGTGAACTTGTTTTCTGCCAAAATCGAAAGAAACCGGAATGATTGGGACATTTGCTTTCAAAGCAATATAATAAAATCCTGTTTTGAGTTCTGTCACTTTGTGGCGTGTGCCCTCTGCTGCAACAGCCAAGCGAAAGGTTTCCTTTTTTGCAAAAATAGCAGCGATAGATTCTACTTTGTTCAAACCTCCAGAACGATCCAGTGGCTCTCCTCCCATGTATCTGAAATAGTACCCAAACGGAAAACGAAACAATTCCTTTTTGCCTACCCAATTCATTTCTAATTGTGTAATACCTCTGGTAAAAATTCCTAAATAAAAATCGTGCGCACTCGTATGAGGCAATACCATCATGACACATTTTTTAACCGAAGCGTCAATGCCTCCCACAATTTTCCAACCCATAAGTTTGAAAAAGATAAACTCATACAACCGTTTTTTCATTATTTCGAAATTTGATGTAAAATAAATAATTTAAATCTTATTTTTGGGTAAAACAGACCGTAATGATTAAAAAAATATTAAGCTACTTGACTCCTATCACCATTTTTCAAACCAAATCCGATTTAAGCAAGTCAATCGAAGTAACTTGGAATAATGGTGAATTGGTCCTCGATTCTAAAAACGCGAATTACTCGTACGGAAGTTTACAACGTATTTTACGTCACGGATTAAAAGAAATTGGTTTTAATCGCATTCAACCCATGCAAGATATTTTGGTTCTCGGCGTAGCGGGCGGCAGTGTTATCAAAACCTTAGTTGATGAAATAGGATTTAAAGGAAACATTACAGGCGTTGAACTTGATCCTGAAATGGCTCGCATTGCCAACACCTACTTTCAATTGGATCAAATTAAAAACGTTTCCATAATAGTTGATGATGCGTTTGAATTTGTTTTAAAAACCAAACAAAAATACGATCTCATCATAATCGATGTGTTTCAAGATACACACATGCCCAATTTTTTATTCGAATCCTTTTTTAGTAACAGAATTTGTCATTTATTGCGAAATAATGGTTTTGCATTATTCAACACCATGATTTTAAACGAAATACAAAACCAACGCAATAAGGATTTTATCGCTGAGTTTAATGCAACTTCTTGTAAAATTCGCTCACTCCCTCGACTTGAAACCCACAATGAATTAATTATTATCTCAAAATTAGAAAGTTAAATTTATTGAGCAATCATTTTTCGTGCTTTTTCGAGATCTTCTTCGGTATCAATTCCAATTCCTACGTGTGTGGTTTCGACCATTTTGATTCGTTTGCCAAACTCCAGATAGCGCAATTGCTCTAGTTTTTCGGATGCTTCCAAAGATTGCATTGGTAAACTATAAAAATCCAATAAAGCTTGTTTTCTAAAAGCATAAATACCAATGTGTTGCATGTATCGAACACCTACGTTTTGCTCTCTCGGATACGGAATCACAGATCGAGAAAAATACAAAGCAAAACCGTTTTGATCTACTACAACTTTAACATTATTCGGATTATTGATATCTTCTTGATTAGTGATTTCGCGCATTAACGAGGCTAAATCGACTTTTTTATCCAAATCGTTTTTAAAAACTTCAATGACTTTTGCAAGCGGTTCGGCGTCAATAAAGGGTTCATCACCTTGCACATTAATCACAATATCTACATCCAAATTTTCAACTGCTTCGGCAATTCGATCGCTACCCGATTCGTGTTCTTTGATGCTTTTAATCGCTTTTCCACCGTTAGAAATAATTTCATCATAAATCAAATCAGAATCTGTCACTACAAAAACATCATCAAACAATTGTGTGTTTATTGCTGCCTCGTAGGTTCTTCGAATTACGGTTTTACCGCCAAGATCTTGCATTAATTTTGCTGGAAATCGCGTAGAGGCGTAACGTGCGGGAATGACTGCTATTATTTTCATTTGGATTAAAAAATTTGAGTTCAAAAATACGTCATTGAGCCTAAGAATGAAATTATTTTCGCGCTATTTTAAAATTCGTTTTAAATGGCTTATTTTGTTAATGTTACATAATCTTCACCGAAGTCATACTCAGCGAACCTCCCAATAATTTATCATTGAACAAACTGAGTTCTTCTTGTTTTCCTTTTAAACCCAAAGTATAAATCAAAGGCAAATAATGTTCTGGAGTTGGGATTGCTAATTGGAAAGCTTGGCTTTGTTTTTCAAAATCAATAAGCGGTTTGAAATTTCCTTTTAGCAAATAAGCATTGATCGTTTCTCGAGCTTCAATTGCCCAATCATAACCGTAATTATCCTTGTTTAAATTCGGGAAATCGACTAATCTTAAATTATGGATAATGTTTCCGCTACCAACAATTAAGATTCCTTTGGTACGTAAAGCACTTAATTTTTGTGCCAAATCAAAATGGTATTGCGTAGGTTTTGTATAATCAATACTTAACTGAATTACAGGAACATTGGCGTCAGGATATAAATGTTTAATTACACTCCAAGCACCGTGATCTAAACCCCAATGTTCATCGAGTTCAACCGCGATCGGAGTCAATAATTGTTTAGTATCTAGTGCTAATTCCGGACTACCCTTTGCAGGATATTGCACATCAAATAGTGCTTGCGGAAAACCTCCAAAATCATGAATTGTTCTTGGCATTTCCATTGCTGTAACCTTGGTTCCGTTGGTAAACCAATGCGCCGAAATACACAAAATAGCGTTGGGTTGTGGCAATGTTTTGGCTAAATCCCGAAAACCTGTTACAAACTGATTTTCTTCAATGGCATTCATTGGACTTCCATGACCAAGAAACAATACGGGCATTTTTTCGGTGTTTGAAAAAGTGCCTGAAATTTTATGTAAATCGTTTAAAGAATTCATAACTAAACTATTTTAAAAATATTGAACCATATAAGTCATATAATGTCATTTAAGTTTTCTTTGATTTTGGCTTACATGACTTATATAGTAACATGATTTACTCTACAAAACTATCATCCTTAAAACCAATTAAATACAATTTATTTTTAGCACGCGTCATGGCTGTGTATAACCAGCGAATATAATCCCTATCAACACCATCAGGCAAGTACGGTTGCTCAATAAACACGGTATTCCACTGCCCTCCTTGCGATTTATGACAGGTAATGGCGTAGGAGAATTTCACCTGCAAACCATTAAAATATTCATTGGCTTTTACTTTTTGGAATTGTTTGTATTTGGTTTCACCTTCGTAATCTTTCAAAACTTCTTGGTAGAGTCGGTTTGATTCTTCATAGGTGAGTGAAGGTGATTCACTTTTAATGGTATCCAAAAGCAAAACAGTTTCAAAAGGTTTTTGATCTGGATAATCTACCATTCTGATTTTTACTTTGGCAAATTTAAAGCTGTACAACTCCTTGATGCTAAAAATTTCAAGAACTTCGATAATATCACCATTGGCGATAAAACCTGCGTGGTCAGAATCCTTTAACCAA
The DNA here is from genome assembly GCA_964566045.1 of uncultured Flavobacterium sp. GTDB lineage: Bacteria > Bacteroidota > Bacteroidia > Flavobacteriales > Flavobacteriaceae > Flavobacterium. Next base: position 11,501 of record CAZMHK010000075.1, on the reverse strand, counting down.
AAATAATTGTTTTTCACCACCATTAAAAAATCCCCAGTGGAGAGTTCGCTTTCTTTGTCCAGAATTTTGGTTCGAATTTGTTCGTTGTATTGATTGGCTCTTTTATTTGAGCGAACTATAAATGCGGTATCTTCAATGCTGTAATTACTGTAAGCAGAATTGATGGCGTCTTGAATATCGTAGCCGTCTGTCAAACGCACAATATCTTTAAATTTTTTGAGATCGAATTTAAAATCAGTGATAAATGATTCTTTGAGTACTTCGCGCAATTCTGTGGCATTGAATAAAATACCCGAATTTTCTTCTTGACGCATTACTTCGTCTAGTTCAATATGCTCTACTTCTTTGTCGTAATTCATACCAAGCGTGCGAATATCAAGCGCTGGACTAATATCCAAATTCACCGGAGGCAACTGTGCAGTATCTCCCAACAGAATCATTTTGCAGTTTGCTCCAGAATAAACATAGGAAATCAAGTCATCTAACAAGGAACCGTTTTCATACAACTTAGAATCTGAATTCGTATCCGAGATCATCGAAGCTTCATCGACAATGAAAATGGTGTTTTTGTGTTTGTTGGGTTGTAAAGTAAAAGAAACTCCACCACCAGAAGATTTTTTAGGGAAATATATTTTTTTATGAATCGTAAAAGCGGGCTTGTTAGAGTAATTGGCAATTACTTTGGCGGCCCGACCTGTTGGTGCCAGCAGCACATACTTTTTGTTTATGTCAAGTAAGCTGTTAACGATAGTTGAAATAACGGTTGTTTTCCCCGTTCCTGCATAGCCTTTGAGTACAAAAATGGTTCGATTTTCGGCTTCAGTCAAAAAAATGGCTATTTTTTGAAAAAAAATATCTTGTTTGTAAGTAGGCTGAAAAGGAAATTGTTTTTGTAAAAAACTGTAAAACAAGGAGGAATTCATAACAATAATTTTGGCAAAAATGAATTCCAAAGGTAAGTAATATCCAGCTTTGCAACTGCCGAATTTTGTTATAAATTAGGATTGCAAAACAAATAGAAATTCTCTTTTTTATTGAAAGTGATTCCTATTTGTTTTGCTAGTAAATGGAATTTTTAAAAAAGCTTATGAATACGGTGAATAGGAATCATTACGCCCTGTTTCAATATAATATTTTTATCAGTTACGGCCCAAACGGTGGTGTCTACTACTTTTTTAGACTCTACGTCTTCAAAAAATATTTTAATTTTTGAATGCTCAAGATTCCCAAGTGCTAAGGCGCGGTTAATTTCGCTCATTCTTGCTTTAATTTCTTGATCGTCTTCTAGCACTTCTACTGCTGGAAATTTCAATTCTGCAATTGCTTCTTTATCGATGGTGGTAAAATCTGTTGTCATTTTTTTTGTTTTTAGGCGTGGTACATTTTTAAGTTTTTGGATAGCATCCAAAGCTTTTTAATTTTAACTTGGTCACAAGTTAGCACGCATTTTCTTAATATTTTGATAACTGCAATGCTAAAATTTTATTAATTTTCAGAAGCTTTTGCCGAAAACAAACTTAAACCACTGAAAAACAGTGTTGTTTGATCTGAATGAATATTAGTTATTTGATGGGTTGTGTGAAGGATGGAAGTGGCATCCTTTGCTTTTTTTGCAAAAAAAAGCAAAGATACAGCGTACAGCCTGACCCAAGCGGAGTTTACGCAGCGCGGGACACGCCCAAAATACTACCACAAGCATAATTGCAAACTGATTAGAATTAAAGATTAAAAAATTGAATTTCTTTTAAAAATTATCAAAAATTTAGGAAAGCAACGATCTAAAATGGTGTAATTTGGCACTTTGAATACTTTATTTGAACTTTATTGACACTACATATGAACGCTATAAAAATACTTTGGGTTGATGACGAAATTGACCTATTGAAACCACATATTTTATTTCTGGAGAAGAAAAATTACAAGGTAACTACCTGTAATAATGGGCTTGACGCTATTGCTTTGTTTGAAGAAAATAATTTTGATATTGTTTTTTTGGATGAAAACATGCCCGGTATGAGCGGCTTGGAAACGCTATCCGAGATGAAAGAAAAGAAATCGGCGGTACCGATGATTATGATTACCAAAAGCGAGGAAGAATATATCATGGAAGAAGCCATTGGGTCTAAAATTGCCGATTATTTGATAAAACCCGTTAATCCGAACCAAATTTTATTGAGTTTAAAGAAAAACTTAGACCATTCGCGCCTGATTTCGCAAAAAACAACTTTGGATTACCAAAAAGAATTCCGCAAAATCGCCATGGAAATGGGTATGGTGAACTCCTATGAAGATTGGATTGAGTTGTATAAAAAATTACTTTTTTGGGAGCTCGAGCTTGAAAATATTGACGATCAAGGCATGATTCAGATTTTAGAATCGCAAAAAGTAGAGGCTAACTCGCAGTTTGGAAAATTTATTGAGCGTAATTACGAAGATTGGTTTGCACCGATGCCTAAAAAAGTCGCTAGTGTTACCGATGCCGACCGACCAATACAATCGCATACTTTGTTTAAAGAGTTGGTTTTGCCGGAATTGAAGAAAAAAGACATGCCTATTTTATTTGTTGTGATAGACAATTTGCGTTACGACCAATGGAAGACCTTTGAAACTGTTGTGAGTAACTACTATAAATTGGAAAAAGAAGTTCCCTACTACTCTATTTTGCCAACTGCTACGCAATACGCACGCAACGCCATTTTTTCTGGATTAACGCCTTTAGAAATGGAAAAACAATTTCCGCAATACTGGAAAAACGATCCTGAGGAAGGCGGTAAAAACTTGTATGAAGCTGAATTTTTATCGGCGCAAATCAAACGTTTGGGATTAAATATCAAAGAAGACTATTTTAAAATCACAAGTTTAGCGGGTGGAAAAAAATTAGCTGAAAGCTTCAAAGCACTTAAAGACAATGATTTGGTTACGATTGTCTATAATTTCGTAGACATGCTTTCGCACGCTAAAACGGAAATGGAGGTTGTAAAGGAGCTGGCATCAGATGATAAGGCGTACCGCTCCTTGACTTTGAGTTGGTTCAAAAATTCACCTTTACTAGAGATTATTCAACAGGCGCAAAAAATGGGTTTCAAACTTATTTTAACCACAGATCATGGTACCATTAATGTAAAAAACCCATCAAAAGTTATAGGCGACAAAAACACGAGTTTGAATCTGCGTTATAAAACCGGACGAAGCTTGACCTATGAATATAAAGATGTGTATGCGGTAAAAGAACCAAAAAATATTGGTTTACCTGCCATAAATATGAGTAGTTCTTTTATTTTTGCAAAGACAGATTTGTTTTTGGCCTACGTAAACAATTACAATCATTACGTGAGTTATTACAAAAATACGTACCAACACGGTGGTATTTCATTAGAAGAAATGATCATTCCGTTTTTGATATTTAATCCGAAATAAGTAAGCAGTATCAGTTTGCCATGCATTGATTGCTCTTTGAATGGCAAACTTTAAACCCTTTAATAAAAATGACTACCATTTTTTCAATTGACCAATTAGCAAGCGTTGCGCAAGCCATACTTGACCAAAACCCATCAAAAGTGATTCTTTTTCACGGCGAAATGGGCGCTGGCAAAACCACTTTAATCAAGGAACTTTGCCGCACGCTAGGCGTACAAGGCGCAACGAGTAGCCCTACATTTTCATTGGTAAATGAGTACGAAGCAGCCAATAATCAGTTGGTGTATCATTTTGATTTTTACAGGCTGAATAAGGAAGAAGAAGCCTTGGACATGGGTGTTGATGATTACCTGTACTCTGGACATTTTTGTTTTATTGAATGGGCCGAAAAAATTGAGAATTTAATTCCACCCGAACATTCTGTGATTACAATCACGGTGTTACCTGACGGAAATAGATCATTAACCCTAAGCTAATTACCATGTCAAGCACACCGACTGTAACCATATTACCTTATACTCCCGCTTTAAAAGAACATATAAAAACACTTAACTTAGAGTGGCTTACCAAATTTTTTAAAGTAGAACCCAAAGACGAAAAAGTACTTTCAGATCCGCAGGGAGAAATAATTGATCAAGGTGGTTTCATTTTTTATGCCCAGTACCAAAACGAAATTGTAGGAACTGCATCATTACTCAAAATGGAAGAAGGCGTTTATGAATTAAGCAAAATGGCAGTTACTGATGCGGTACAGGGCGTAGGAATTGGCAAGGAATTGTTACAACATTGTATTGCTTTTGCCGAAAAAGAAGGTTTTAGCAAGCTCGTTTTGTATTCGAATCGGAAATTACATTCGGCAATACATTTGTATCGAAAATATGGCTTTGTCGAAATCGAACTGGAAGACGGCGTGTACGAAAGAGCCGATATTAAAATGGAAAAACCGCTGACTCAAAACCCAAATTAAAAAGCGTTTTTTTAATTTAATTTCAAGTCAAATCATAGCCAACTTTTGCGTAAATTGTACCCTTAAAATTCAAAACCAACCATGTCCATCACTATAACGCCATTTTCCAAACAAGATCTCTTACCTCAAGAGGAAAAATTAGAAGTAGCCCGCCAAAAGAGCGAACTTTTTATTGGAATCCCAAAAGAAACTAGTTTTCAGGAGCGCCGTATTTGCCTCACGCCAGATGCAGTAACTTCATTAACATTTCAAGGGCACCGCGTAATGATTGAGGCTGGTGCTGGTTTAAGCTCAAGTTACACCGATAAAGAATACAGTCAAGCAGGTGCCGAAATTACCAACGACACTCAAAAAGTATTCAGTTGTCCCATGATTTTAAAAGTAGAGCCACCTACTTTGGCCGAAATCGACATGATGCAACCGCAAACAATCTTAATATCAGCGATACAACTCAAAACACGCAAAAAAGAATATTTTGAGGCGTTGACCAAAAAGAAAATTACCGCACTTGCTTTTGAATATATTAAGGACGAAGGCGGAACTTATCCTGCAGTAAAATCCTTAAGCGAAATTGCCGGAACAGCCTCTATTTTAATCGCTGCCGAGCTTATGATTACCAATGAACTAGGCAAAGGATTATTATTTGGCAATATCACTGGCGTTCCTCCTACTGATGTAGTTATTTTAGGAGCAGGCACCGTGGGCGAGTTTGCAGCCAAAACCGCCATTGGTTTGGGTGCTACGGTAAAAGTTTTTGACAACTCCATTACCAAATTGCGCCGCTTGCAGAACAATTTAAACCAACGCATATTTACATCTACCATTCAGCCCAAAGCTTTGCTAAAAGCCTTGCGCCGCTGTGATGTGGCCATTGGCGCCATGCGTGGCAAAGACCGCTGTCCGGTTATTGTGACCGAAACTATGGTGGAACACATGAAAAACGGTGCTGTAATTGTTGATGTGAGCATTGACACAGGTGGTTGTTTTGAAACATCAGAAGTTACCTCGCACGAGAAACCAACTTTCATCAAAAACAATGTGCTGCACTATTGCGTGCCTAATATTCCGTCGCGCTACTCCAAAACCGCTTCCCTTTCTATCAGCAATATTATCTCGCCTTATTTGATGAAAATTGCCGAAGATGGCGGTATCGAAAGTGCCATTCGCTGTGACAAAGGACTCAAAAACGGCGTGTACATGTACCACGGAATCCTAACGAACAATGCCATTGCTGATTGGTTCAATTTACCAAGTAGCGACATTAATTTAATTGTATTTTAAGAGAACTTTCAGCTACCTTTGCACAAAAAATAAACACATGAAGTTAGTTCACCGTTTTGCTTATTACTTGGTTGGTATGGTTCTAGGCCTGTTTTTTGTAGGTCTTGTTTTTAGTGGCAAGGACACTCGCTGCAACTATTTCCCGAACGCCAGAGTACTCAACGACCTTCGCAACAAACCATTTTATTATTCTGAAAAAGCTACAAAAGTGATGCAGGAAAAATGGATTGACACAGCCGATATAAAAAATACCTTGCAATTTGGCGATGTTGATTTTGACCAAAGCAACGTTAAAAAAGAAAATGGAAAACTGTACGTAATTGAAGGAAAAACGGTAAAAAATCAAGCCGTTACTTTAAAAATAATCAACTACAGCAACAAAGCCGTTCTCGACGAAATTATTAAAAAATAGTCTCTTTTCGGTTTTTATTTGGGCGTGCCCCTACGCAAAAGCTTCGGGTCCTGCTGTACGTTCCCGCTTTTTTGGGGCGGCTAAAAAAAGCTGCCCCAAAAAGAGCTCCACTGCCATCAGTCACGCAAAACAGTGGTTGTTGGCGTTTTTTTTTACCGCACATTTCCGTTCAAAACCCAATTGATAGGTTCTTTATCTTGCGATTTCAAATAAGAATTCACTTGACTAAAATGTTTGTTGCCAAACCACTTGCCTTGATTGGCACTCAGCGGCGAAGGATGTCCACTTTCGAGTACCAAATGTTTGTTGCGGTCAATTAATTTTCCTTTTTTTTGCGCAAAGCCGCCCCACAGTAAAAAAACAACCCCTTGTTTTTCGGCATTGATTCGCTCAATAATTGCTGTTGTGAAATCCTGCCAAGGCAAGTGCTTGTGACTGTTAGCGCTGTCTTTCCGAACGGTTAAAGTCGCATTAAGTAGCAACACACCTTGTTTGGCCCAAGCCAATAAATTACCTGATGAGGGCAGCAAAATTTCGCCTAAATCATCATTTAATTCTCTAAAAATATTGCGCAACGATGGCGGAATTGCAACACCATCCGATACGGAGAAACAAAGTCCGTTTGCTTCACCTGCTCCATGATACGGATCTTGACCAATAATGACCACTTTTATATCCTCAAACAAGCACTGATTCAAGGCTTCAAAAATCAATTCCTGCGGCGGGTAGCAAATATGTTGCGCATATTCCCGTGCTACCGCTTCCAGCAAAGTAGCCACATACGGTTTTTTCAATTCGTCTGCTAAAATAGCTTGCCACGAAGGGTGCAAATTGGGTATCATTTTCATTTGTAATTAAAACCCAAAGATACATTCCTTTTGGTTCAGGACAGCTTTTTTGACCAACCTAAACATTATTTAATTCTTTGCTAATTAAAGTTAAAAAACCTTAACAAATAACTACTTTTGCAACTCAAAGTCTAAACAAAATATGATTTCAATAACTGACAAAACACTACAAGATTTACAGTTTCCGGTAATTCTTGACACCATATCTACCATTTGCAACACCGAAATAGGAAAACTAAAGGCGCTAGAAATCACACCTTTTAGAGACAAAGACACGTTGATGCAAGCCTTGCTGCAAACTTCGGAGTACGTTTCTTCTTTTCAAAATAACAACGCCATACCCAATCATGGTTTTGATGCCATTACGCACGAAATTAAATTTTTGGCCATTGAAGACAGTTTTCTAGAAGTAAGCAGCTTTCGTAAAATTGCAAACTTATCGGCAACGGTCAATTTCATGTTGCAATTTTTACAAAAATTCGAAGAGTATTATCCTAACTTGAACCACCGCGCCAAACAAGTCACTTTGACCAAAGACATCATTCACATGATTGATGATGTGGTAGATAAGTACGGCGAAATTAAAGACAATGCCTCGCCTGATTTGCTTAACATACGCAGGAGTATGAACGCAGTGCGCGGAAAAGTCAATCAAAGTTTTGGTACTGCCCTCACCCACTACAATTCATTGGGTTATTTAGATGATATTCGCGAAAGTTTTGTGCAAAACCGCCGTGTTTTGGCCGTTTTGGCTATGTACCGCCGTAAGGTGAAAGGTTCAATTATGGGAAGTTCAAAAACAGGCAGTATTGCTTATATTGAGCCCGAAGCAACCTTACAATATTCGCGTGAGCTGAGCAATTTGGAATACGAAGAAAAAGAGGAAATCACCCGAATATTAAAATTGTTATCGAACCAAATTCGTCCTTTTTTACCCTTGTTGGTGCAATACCAAGACTTTTTGAGTGACATTGACGTTATTGCCGCAAAGGCCAAATATGCCAATAAAATCAACGGAATTCTGCCAACGATTACTGAAGAGCGTCGTTTGTATTTTAGAGATGCCTACCATCCTATTTTGTATTTGAACAACAAACAAAAGGACGAAATTACGCATCCGCAAACTATTGAATTGGGGCAAGAAAATCGGATTATTGTGATTTCAGGACCAAATGCTGGGGGAAAAACAATCTCGTTAAAAACCGTTGGTTTGCTGCAATTGATGCTACAATCAGGTATGCTTATTCCGGTTCACGAGCGCAGCGAAACCTTTTTGTTCGACCGTATTTTAACTGATATTGGCGACAATCAATCGATAGAAAATCACCTGAGTACCTACAGTTACCGATTGAAAAACATGAACTATTTTTTAAAAAAATGCAACCGCAAAACCATGTTTTTGATTGATGAGTTTGGTACAGGATCTGACCCGGAATTGGGTGGCGCTCTCGCCGAAATTTTCCTAGAAGAGTTTTACCACCGTGAAGCTTTTGGAATCATCACGACGCATTATTCTAATTTGAAAATTTTGGCTAACGAATTGCCTTTTGCAACCAACGCCAACATGTTATTTGACGAAAAAACACTCGAACCGATGTACAAATTGGTTTTGGGGCAAGCCGGAAGCTCTTTTACGTTTGAAGTGGCATTAAAAAATGGGATTCCGTTTAGCTTAATCAACCGAGCCAAAAAGAAAATTGAAGTGGGCAAAGTACGTTTTGACAAAACAATTGCCACTTTGCAAAAAGAGCGTTCAAAACTCGAAAAAACATCGCAAATCCTCAAGGAAGAAGAGTCAAGAGCGCGTGAAGAGGGCAAAAAAATGGAGACCATCAATGTCAAAATCAAACAAAAACTAGAGAGTTATCAAGAATTGTACGATAGCAATCAAAAGACGATTTACGTTGGTCAAAAAATTGAAGACATCTCTGAGAAGTATTTCAACAACAAAAACAAAAAAGAACTCATAGGCGAATTTTTGAAAATCATTGAAATAGAAAATTCAAAACGCAAAAAAGCGACTGCCAAAGAAAGTAAAGCGCAACTTGAGAAAAAGAAAGAGATTATTGAGGAAGTAAGCGTTCAGGTGGAAGAGATTCGAAAGGAAAAGAAAGAGAAAAAACAAAAAGTGGTGGTTGAAAAACCAAAACCGATTTTAAAAATTGGCGATCGCGTGCGTATGTTTGACGGTAAAGCTGTGGGAACTATTGACAGTATCGAAAAAAACAAAGCCACTGTAAATTATGGTGTATTTACCTCAAAAGCAAGCCTCGAAGTTTTGGAATTGGTCGAAGCCGTGAAAAAATAAAATCAAGGGCAACTTAAAGCTACTACTTTTGCAAAAAAAGAACTGGCTTGGTTGCTCTTTTATAATATTGTTTTAGTTTTAATCTCCAAAATAAGTCTGCGAAACAGCTTTTTGAAGCCGAGAATTGTGATAAAAATCGTCATTTTTTGAAAATCAAATCGAAGATTATTTGCGTATTTTTTTAACAATTCGCCATAAACACACACTACAAAACATTAATTTTCATAACTTTAGGCGGTATTATATTTTATAAGTTATGAAGTGGTCGGCCAAAAGTGTTCAACATAAAAATCAAAATCGGATTGCGGTTTATTTTGATAGGAACCCAGATTTAATTGCTCGCATCAAGCAATTTGAAGATGCGCGCTGGAGTCAAACTTTAAGGGCGTGGCACCTGCCTGCAACGCTTGAAAATGTGGAGCGTTTTAGGGTACAAATTCCGGAAATTCAATACCTATCTGCCGAAGGGATACAAGAAATTAGTAAGTTTCAAAATTGGCTTCGCTCCAAGCGCTACAGTGAAAGCACCATTAAAACCTACTCTGAAGCGCTCAAATCGTTTCTTACCTTTTTTAAAGAAAAAGCAGTTGCCGACATCAACAACAACGACATTATTGAGTACAACAATACCTATATTTTGGCCAATAAATTGTCCGCTTCGTACCAAAATCAGATCGTGAACGCCATCAAATTGTATTTTAGCACCGTACAAGAAACCAAGATAGAGATTGAAAAAATACATCGCCCGAAGCGATCTAAAGTGTTGCCCAATGTTTTGAGCAAACAAGAAGTCAAACAAATTTTGAACGCACACAACAACCTAAAGCACAAAACGATGCTATCGTTAATTTACAGTTGCGGATTGCGGCGAAGTGAACTTTTAAATTTAAAACCCGCCGATATCGATTCTAAAAGAAACATTATCATCATAAGGCAAAGTAAGGGAAAGAAAGACCGCATTGCGCCTTTGTCGATGAAAATACTCGAAATGCTTCGCACCTATTACATGGGCTACAAGCCAAAAACCTGGTTGTTTGAGGGCGCAATTGTGGGCGAACCTTATTCTGAAAAAAGTTTACAAAGCGTATTGAAACAAGCCTTAGAGAAAACGAATATTACAAAACCGGTGAGTTTGCATTGGTTGCGTCATAGTTTTGCGACTCATTTATTAGAGAGCGGCACTGATTTGCGCTACATACAAGAGTTATTGGGACATAATAGTAGTAAAACAACCGAAATATACACGCATGTAAGTACGAAAAGTATTCAACAAATTAAAAGTCCGTTTGATGATTTGTAAAAGAAATACATTATATTTGGCTTCAATAAAACTGATACGCGTCAGACAAAGCCACCCATTTTTGGGTTGTTATATCTGCTTTTGTCCGACGTATATATGAGTTACAGGAAATGGCTTCGAAATCTGAATAAAATTAGGGCTTTTCGCTCAAAATTTGTTCGATAGAATGATAAATATCTAGTATAGTTTCTTTGTTTGTGTTTTCATTGTGATATAATAAGGATGAGTATATTTTTGCAGAGCCTGCAATATTTTCACTAACAATGACATTATCGACTTTAGTTACAGTGCCTGTTAATTCACTCTCAGTATACCAGATATTAAATTTTCTGAATCTTACTTCGGCTCTCTCATCACCATCATCACAAATATAAAGAATTGTATTTCTTTCGTTATCAAAGAAAGTTGATAAAATCGCACAAATTGTCGCTGATACATTGCGATCAAGCGGTTCCTTGACCTCAGTGGTTTTTTCAATAATTAATTGATAAATATCATCAATCTCAATATTGGAAACTGCAAAGAATGTATAATCCAAAATAAAAGCAATCTTATATTCTATACCATTAACTGTGGTAAAAATATAAGATTGTGCTATTTCGTCAAACTGATAATTATATGGGCTTGGCAAACTTAATCCCTTTTTGAGTCAAAGTTTCAATAGATGTTTTGCCTTTCAAAAAGGAACGCACAGCAGACTTATCAGCAACCATTTTAGCTACCGAAGAAATCACAACTTCTCTGTTTATTACGATCTTTTTCATTTTGGTTTTATTATAACATTACAAAGATAGAAAATATAATTTAATTAAAGTTAAAAAAAACAAAAATTGCCACTTCCTGTAACAGGCGTTTGGCAAGATTGCGAATTTTGTAGTAAATACACGTTTATTTCTCGCAAGAAATTTTATCTTTGATAGAAAATAATCAGTTCCGAAGTTCGCAACCTCGCCAAGCGCCGGAACGTT